>JAWODE010000488.1:0-4111 GCA_046483455.1 Candidatus Hydrogenedentota bacterium
AGGAAAATGGGTAGAAAACCCGCTGCGGTCGTTAAAGAAGACGTAAGTAAAGGAGCCCACAGTTCGCGGCCGGCCCGCCCTGCCGCTTCCAAAGGGCTCAGGCCTTCTCCCATGTAGACCATCGTGGCCTCAGACACCACAACAGCATTATCGACAAGCATGCCTAACGCAATGATGAGAGAAGCCAGGGAGACCTGGTCTAACCCGATACCCGAAATACGCATAATCGTAAAGGTCGCCAGCATGGCGGTGGGAATCAATGTAGCCACAACCAATCCGACCCGGATTCCAAGAAACAATAGCATGACCACGCATACAATGGCCACGCTTTGCAGTACATTGGACAGGAAAGCGTCGATTTTGTCATCGACGGCGTCGGGCTGGAAGGCGATGATTTCAAATTGGATATCGAGGGGATAGCGTTCTCGCCAGACCTGTAAAAGCTTGCGTACGTCCTCACCCAGGCGGATGATATTGCCGTCTTCGCGCAACGAAATGGCAAGAGCCAATCCCTCGCCTCGAGAGGTACGAACCTTCGTTTTGGGCGGGTCGGCATATCCACGAGAAATGTGAGCGATATTTTCGAGGAACACCGTGCTGCCATCGTTCGGCAAAAACACGACCGTTTTTCGCAAGTCTTCGAGGTCCACGAAATCTCCCGTGGGTTCGAGGACAATCCGTTGCTCGCCTATCCGAACATCCCCTCCGGGAGCAATGAGATTGACCGCTGCAAGAAGTTCTCGCAAGATTCCTGGGGAGAGTCCGTAATAGGCTAAGCGCTCGGTGTCAAATTCAATGAATATCCGTTCTTCTTGAACCCCATGAATGTTGGCTTTGCCCGCATCATTCAATAAGAGAACTTCGTCCTCGAGGCGCTCAGCGATGTCATGGAGTTCGGCGGGGCCGGCGCCTTCGCCTGTGAGACCGATCACAATGCCGTACACATCGCCAAAATCGTCATTCACGATGGGTCCGATAACGTTTTCGGGAAGGTTTTCCCTGCGTTTCTCGATTTTGTGCCGCAATTCGTCCCAGATTTGTTCCAGCTCGTCATAATAATGATGGACTTCCACTTCAATAATGGATACGCCGCGGCGCGACTCGCTTCTGATTTCCATGACCTCGGGCATTTCGGTGAACGCTTGCTCGAGTTCTTCCGTCACAAGCAGCTCCATACGCCGCGGATTGGCCCCGGGGAGGTAGGTGAGAACGAGCGCCGTGCGGATGGTAAAACCGGGGTCCTCGGCGCGCGGCAAGCTGTACAGGGCGTAAGTGCCTCCCGCGACAGCTACAATTACCAGAGCTACCGTAACGCGGCTTCTCCGTATGGCGAGTTCCGTCAGGTTCATGGAGCGGGCGCCTCAGCGCCAGGGGGAGGAAGTAAAACTTGCTCGCCATCATCCAGTTGACCGATGCCTCGGGTCACCACGCGTTCCCCTTCTTTCAGACCATTCACAATGGCAATTCTCTGGTCGGTGCGTTCGGCTATTTCTACCTCACGAAGTTCGACCGTCGCTTTTTGGCCGTTTCCCGCGTTGCCTGCTTCACGAATAACGAATACAAAGTTGGTTCCTTGGTGATGTTCTCCGACGGCGCTTATGGGGACATAAAAACGGGGGGTGTCGTATTGGCGACGTTCGATAAACGTAACGTCAGCGGCCATGCCCGGCAGAGCGTCGGCCGGGGGCTCGACAAGGCGGACCACCACGGGAAACGTCGTCCTTCTCGGCGAGGGGCTTTGTCCCGCTTCAGTGACTTTTCCTTTCAATGCCGCCGCACCGGACAGTTCGGGAAGCGCCACATCGACGGACTGCCCAGTCTCTATAGAAGTGATGGCAGCGGCGGGGACATCTAAAGCGACCTCGAGTTGGTCTTCCGCGGAAAGTGCCGCGACGACTTGGCCCGCCGCGACATTCTCACCTTCCTCTGTCCCTACATAGGAGACGTATCCGTCCACCGGTGCTTCTAGGGTTGTGTAGGCAAGCTGTCTTTCGGCCAATGCCAACCGCTTGTGCGCAGCTTCCACTTGCGCGCGCGCGGCTTCCGCCGCGGTACGGGCCTTGTCGTACTCATGCTTGGCTACGGCATCTTCTTCGTAAAGCTCGCGCATCCTCCGGTTGGCAAGGTTCGCTTCCTCCTGAGCGGCCAATGCTTGTTCGAGGGCCGCCTTTGCTTGCTCGACTCGCAAGGCATAGTCTTCGGTTTCCAGCGTAGCCAGGACGTCGTTTGCCCGCACCCGCTGGCCTTCCTCGATGTGCATCTCGTGAATCTTCCCGGCCACCCGGAAACTCAGGCGTGTTTCCACGGCTGCGCGCGTATAGCCACCGAACGTCTGCTGTGTTGACGACTCATAAACAGGGTGTACAATCATAGTGCGGACGGTTCGCGGCGGATCGTGAGCCTCGTGAGGATGGTTGCAGGAGCCGGCGCAGAGCACGCAGGCGAGTAAAAGGTGCGACAGAAAAAGGCACGTGTTTTTCACGAATTCCTCCTCACCGCTGCCAAAGCACTTGTGCAACACGACGGTTACCCGCGTGCTTAACGGTATTGATGCTTGAAATGAGCAAGATGCAGGCCAATTGCGCCCATGTTAGTTGTAAATGAAGAGGGGTCGCCGTGTAACGAATCGAAACAGATGTACCTTTTCTATACGCCGCCGCGTTCGGGCTCGTAGGTATCTTGAATGGGTCTCGGCTTGTCGAGGCGCATGGCACGTGTATTGCGTTAGCTCGCAGGCAGTGTTGTTGAAAGCCAAGAAGGAGAGATGTTCCAACGATGAAAACCGCCGAACGTTTGCGTGAGTTGGCCAGAAATCTCTATTGGACATGGCACCCCGAGAATATTGCTATTTTCCGTGATATCGATCTCGAGTTGTGGCGCGACGTAAACCATAATCCGGTCGCCTTTCTGAAACGTCTGCCTGAGGAGACGCTTCAGGCGCGCGGTGCTGAACTGGCAATCGATACGCGAATAACCCATGCCTTCCACCAACTCAACGCGTACTTAGCGGCAAAAGCCACATGGGGCACCCGAGCCGGCGGGCCAACCAAGATAAACCCCGTGGCATATTTCTCGGCGGAATTCGGACTTCACGAATCACTTCCGATCTATTCCGGCGGAATGGGCGTGCTGGCGGGAGACCATTTGCAGGCGGGTTCAGACCTTGGGATCCCTCTGGTCGGCATTGGTCTGTATTACGCTTACGGATATTTCAAGCAACGGCTGGACAGCCATGGCTGGCAGCGGGAAGAATACCTCGAGGCCGAGGTTGAAAATCTTCCCATCGAAGTGGCGAAAGACCAGGAAGGGAATCCGCTGCGGATCGCCGTCCTAAACGGCAATACAAAAACGTGGGCCCGGGTATGGCGCGCCGAAGTGGGGCGGTGCACGCTGATCTTATTGGATACGAACATCGAAGAGAACTCTAACGAAGACCGGGGGCTCACCGCGCAGCTTTACGGCGGAGACGAACATACCCGTATCCGGCAGGAACTTATTCTCGGAGTGGGCGGCATGCGCGCCCTCGACGCATTGGGAATTCGCCCGAGCGTGATTCACATGAACGAGGGCCACAGCGCTTTCGCGACTCTCGAAGCCGCGCACCAGATAATCGAGCAGGAAGAGCGACCGTTTGAGGAGGTGAAGGAGCGGATTGCCGCCCGGACGGTATTTACCACCCATACCCCGGTACAAGCAGGACACGATCGTTTTTCTCCCGATATGGTTCTGAATACGCTAAATATGGTGCGAGAACAGCTCGGAATTTCGGAGAAAGACTTGATCGCGCTCGGACGCGTCAATCCAAAGGACGACGGCGAGCTGTTCTGCATGACGGTCCTGGGACTCAAAATGTCGCGATACCGCAACGCCGTTTCCGCGATTCACGAACGGGTGAGCCGCAAAATGTGGCAGGGGCTCTGGCCTTCGCGGCCGCTCGAGGATATCCCTATCTACCACATAACTAATGGTGTCCATACCACCACGTGGCTGGCGATGCCGATGGCCCGGCTTTACAGCCGGTATCTCGGCGAAAACTGGGTGGAACGGGCGCATCTGCCAAACACGTGGGCAAGCATCGAGGATGTTGATAATGTAGAGTTTTGGGAGCAGA
>JAWODE010000531.1:0-2964 GCA_046483455.1 Candidatus Hydrogenedentota bacterium
AATCCAGCTGAATTGATGCCGGATTGGGAGGGCAAACCGCATTTCACCGACCATTCCTACCGAGGGTTCGCGGCCGACCGCGAAGCGGACGAACTGCTTATGCTCAACATCGACGCTAAAACCAGCGAGCAGAACTGGTGCCACATGACCGCGACAGGCACAACCCTCGGCAATGGCAAGATCGTATTCCCCATTCGCGCGTGTTACCCCCAAGCAGCCCTGAAAAACAACGCCGCCTATGTACTTGCCATTGGCGATATCCGCGAACCCGTAAAGGAATGGGCCGAATACAAGTTCGAGCAGACCCAGCGCCAGTGGGACTACGTGTTTCGAATCCTCTATTTCACATGGACGCCCGACATTCGCGGGAAAGATTTTGCCGCGCCTATCGAGATCGCCAACGTCGACGACACCGCGGGCCATATCACCAACCAGGACCTCTGGATCGCACCCAATGGCGACGCCTACATCATGTATACCGAAAGATCGGTAGCCAACGCTCTCATGCGCGACAAGTTCTTTCCCGAGCTGTCCATTTTAGATACGCTGCACCTCGCTGTCGTACGGGACGGCGAAGTTGTATCCCGGGAAGTGCTCATCGAAGGCACGGATGCGCGTCAGCCGGGCGCCGCGCGCTTCCACGTGACGGAAAACGGAAACCTGTACGCGCTGGTATACGCGGTTGTCGATGGAAAGCCGGGAAACTATCTCATCCCGATAATGCCACCCCTGGGCGATCGCAAGGTTATAGCGGTACCGCTTCAGCAACCTTTGGGGACGTTCCTCCTCGCAAACACCCGCGCCGGGAATGCACCTTCAAATACCATCGACCTTGTGGGAAGCGGTCGGAATAACACCATAGTCTATGCGCAAATCAACCTCGGGAAATGAACTCCCAAGTCGGCTTGCAGCCTTTCAAGATCGCTATCGGCGCTTCTCAGCCGCTGGCTTTTCATTCCCTGTACATTTCCGTGACAGAAGTTTCTGTGCTGTGCTATAATATTCCGCTCATACTCACCACGGGTGGGAAACACTTCACGGGAAAACCTTTTGACGCATTGACGCGCCGTGACGCTCCGTCATAAAATAGAAGAAGAGCATGAGTATACATACACGAAAAGAACGCGAATTACGCGACCGCGAAGAGCTTTTTCTCCAAGTTGCCCGCCGGCTTCTTATCGAGCGCGGCTTTCACGGCCTGACCATGGACCGCATCGCGCAGGAAACCGATTACTCTAAAGGGACCATTTACCTTCATTTCGGCTGCAAGGAGGAATTGATTCTCGAACTGGGCAAACGCTCCCGCAAACAGCGGCTTGATTTGATCGCCCGCGGCGCCGGTTTCGAAGGACGACCACGCGAGCGCGTGGTGGCGGTGGGGGTGGGGCTCGAGATACACGCTCGGCTTCACCCAGACGACGTTCGCATTTGGGAAATCATGAATGCCGAATCGATCATCGAGAAGATTCCGGCGGATAGACAACGCGATCTCAAAGCATCGGATATTGCTGTAACCGATATTCTTATCGGCTTGGTAAGCGACGCCGTTGCTTGCGGCGATTTAAACTTGGGTCCGGGCGATTCGGCCGAGGAGCTCACTTTTGGATTGTGGGCGATTACTGATGGCGGTTTTGCGGCCATCCATGGGGGAGGCCCGCTCGAACATTTGAACTTACGGGACCCGTACAGGACTATTTTTAAGAGTTGCCATATCTTGGGCGATGGCTATGGATGGCGGCCGTTGTTCAGGGAATGGGATTACGACGCGACGATGAGGCGTATCCGGAAACAGGTCTTTCCTGAAGAATCCGCACTCGCCTACGGCGAATTGACGCCGGAAGAATAGGGCAAGGCTCGTTCCGTTCTCTCACCAGGATTAAGAAATGGACCCAAGGGATAGCGAAACAAGACGGCATGTTCCGTCCCGAGCGCAGCCACCTTTTTCACAGAGCAGCGCGGCTCCTGCCGTGCGCCGATTGACATTTCCCTTGCCGAATCCGCAGAGTCGCGCCGGAGAACTTGAACCATGATACGTTTTTCTATTGTTTTTGTCTCTTTGATTTCCTTTCTGGCGAGTTTCGGCATCGCAAGGGCCGGCGAATCGGCCGCGCTCTTCACTCCGCCCGCCGATCTCAGCGAAAACGCACCCGCGGATTTTCCGCGGTTCTATTTCCGCGGATACGACGAAGACGCCGCCCTTCTCAATCGCTACCTCTGGCACCATTTCAGCAAGCGCCTGGGCCATTCGCCTGCTCTCTTCAACAAGGAATACCTGACCATGTCCGATCTGTGGATGGGCGGCGCGGTACATCCCGGCTGGCCCGCGCCCATACAGGACATTCAGCGGGACGATCTGCTCGCCATAAAGCTCAATCCCGACGGCTACGTGTGGACGCATCAGCATTTCTCCCACGCTCACGAACAAGGCTGGCCGTTTCCGTTATGGACCCATGGCCCCACCGGCCCCGAGGGATACGGCGCAGGCTGGCATTTCCAGGACGACGGCCCCGGCTGGGCCTGGGAGGCACTTCGTAAGCATCCCGATTCCCCCTTCGCCCGCGAGAAAGCCATCGAAGGCTGGCAACTTATCCATTGCGAGTCCCGGGGCATTGTCGAGAAAACGTGGCGGCTGGTTTCGACCGGAGCCTCGCCAACGATCGTCACTCCGGAAGGGCCGCGCATCATGGCCTTCAACGCCCCGTTCCTCCAGTTGCGCTGGACGCGCTCCGAGACGCCCAAGGGCGGCCAGTTGCCCTACGTGGAATGGATGCGCAAACAAGACAACACCTTCAGCCCTAAACGCCGCGTGTATTTCGGGGTCGACTCAGGGAATCCTCGATACGAACGTGTTACCGGCACAACCCACTCGATGATCATTATGCACACCCACCCGTTATGGGAAGGCGAGATCAAGCGCATCCGCATCGCCCTCGCGCCGGGGCAATCCGATGTGGAATTCCACAT
>JAWODE010000536.1:0-8330 GCA_046483455.1 Candidatus Hydrogenedentota bacterium
GAGGCGGAATATGAGATCGCGTTCATCAAATATAAGCAGAACGCTCCCGCCGCCGAACAGCTGTTCAGAGATCTTCTTGCCAGGTACGAGGAGGAAGGGGCCGAGCTTCTGCCTGCGTGGCCTAAAGTACTCGCGGAAAAGCTGCTTGCCGAGATAACCGCTTCAAAAAGACAATCTACTACTGCGGAAGAATAATGGTGTGGAGCTCTACTCCCACCAATTTTGCATCTTTGTAAACCATTTCCTTTGTTACCGAACCTCTCGGTCTTGGATGTGGCGGCGCATCCCCAACGAGCACGATCATCTTTGACTCCGCAGCCCAGGGCCATCAATACAAAGACGGCTGCCTTTCCGATCATCTTTTTGGGCAAGGTTGGGCGCATCAATTGGGTCTTGGCTACCTTTACCCGACGGATAAGGTGCGCTCCGCGTTGCAGGCCGTGTGGAAATACAACTGGGCACCGGATATTACTCCCTATAACGAGGAGCATGCGCCGTTCCGGTGGTTCATCAGTCCCGGCCAAGCAGGTCTTTTCACCTGTACGTGGCCCCACAGCGAGTATCTTCCCGAAGGCACCGTCTACAAAAACGAGGTGTGGACCGGTATCGAGTACCAGGTTGCGGGGCACCTTGCCGCGGAAGGTTTTGTGGAAGAAGCGCTGGTCATTTGCCGCGCCGTGCACGATCGGTACCATCCGAATCTCAAGAACCCCTACAACGAAGTCGAGTGCGGCGATCACTATGCCCGCGCGCTCGCCAGTTGGGGTGTTTACCTCGCTCTTGCGGGATTCGACTACGATGGTCCTATGGGCCATGTTGGGTTCGCGCCCAAGATTACGCCTGAGGCGTTCAAGGCGGGCTTTACATGGGCCGAAGGGTGGGGGACTTTTGAACAATCGCGAGCGGGTGGGGTTCAAACCGAGCGCATTGCCCTGAAATGGGGCAGGCTTCGCGCTAAGACCTTCTCTTTTGCCTTGCCAGAAGGCAAAAACACGGCCTCGGTAACGGTAACGGCTGCCGGAAAGCCTGTCGAAGCCGCTTGCGAGGTTCAGAACGGCCGCGTGACTGTTACTCTTGTGAAAGACGCAACGATACAGCAGGGCGAGGCGTTCGAAATCACCATCGCGTAAGCATCTGCCAAATTGTTCGCAAACGCTGAGTCACTTAAACCTTGATGTGGAAAACGTCCATGGTTTCTGGAGACAGTGCTATCTTTATAAGATTGAGACCGTGGTTGAAGGGACGGCAGGAGTTATTGGAGTCATACATGCTTTCCGCGGCGATGTTTTAGGGAGAGACGGTCATTTCGCACAGCGTGGCCGAGAGGACTGAATTTTTGCCGCCGAGTTGAAGGAGATCACAAAATTTGGGCACCACCCCAGAATCCGAATGCGGCGGTTACATAAGGCGGGCCGGTTTTGATCGGATAGAAAAAAAGGGTTTGCGCGGAGCCGCGCAAACCCTTGATACATATATGGTAGCCCGTAGGGGACTCGAACCCCTGTGACAGGACTGAGAATCCTGCATCCTAGACCGCTAGATGAACGGGCCACGCTATAAACACATATAGATCTTTTTTGGCTGCCGGACTAGGACTCGAACCTAGACTACCCTGATCCAGAGTCAGGTGCCCTACCAGTTAGGCTATCCGGCAACTGGGAGGAAGTTTAGCCCATTTCCCGCCGGGGTGTCAAGAAAATGGCAGAAAATGGCGGAAAACCGCGGAAAACAACAAGAATTCAGGTATCCCTTATGCCGATGGGACAAGAAAACTGAAACGCTGCACCAAGTACGCGCATGAGCATGACGCAGGCGCGAGAAGGTGGCGCACCTGGTTTTTGACGAGGATAGCTCACGGAACATTGTAGTCTTGAAGAACGGTATGTGCCCCGGTACTCTGTAGGCAATGTGAGATGAACAACGCACTGGGAGATTGTCACATGAGAAAAAGAGCGTCATTTATTCTGGTAGTTTTCTTGCTGGGCTTGTGGGTAGGGGGACCTGCCGCCGCGCAGGGCTTGACTGTGCCGGAAGTGGCGCGCGAGGACGTGATTTGCTTTGCTTTGTATACCGTGAATGACAACGTCTTAAAGCTCACGGCCCAGTTGTACCCTCTCGAACCTGGGGAGGACCGTACCGTCAGGCTCGAAGTGAAGGAAGGGGCCAAATGGGTGAAGATCGCCGAAGCCGAGGTGATTGAAGATGGGTGGACGGCGCCGTTTCGGGTCGAAGACTGGGACGATAGCCGGGATGTGGCCTATCGCGTGGCCCACGGCGAGCGTGCGTTCTACACAGGGACAGTGAAGAAAAATCCTGTAGCTAAAGATGTTTTTGTGGTGGCGGTTTTCACGGGAAACTCGATCCTGCCCCAACACGGGGGCGACATTCCCAAAACGGATATTGTTGAAAATTTGAAGAAAGTCCAACCGGATTTACTGTTCTTTTCAGGCGATCAAGTATATAACCATACGAAGCATTACGCGGCTTGGCTGAAATTCGGCCGGGATTTCGGTGACATCATACGCAATGTTCCCACGGTTACGATCCCCGATGATCACGACGTCGGTATGTCCAATCTGTGGGGGGCCGGGGGCGAAGTCGCTAAGACGCAGGCCGGCCCCGACGGCGGGTACTTTCGTCCCGTCGAGTATGTCAACATGGTGCAGCGCGCCCAGACCAGCCATTTGCCCGATCCCCACGATCCCACCCCTATCAAGCGCGGCATCACCGTGTATTACACGGACATGACGTGGGGCGGCATCAGTTTCGCGATTATCGAGGACAGAAAATGGAAGTCCGGCCCAGAGGGGCTGGTGCCGGAAATGGGGCCCCGTCCGGACCATGTCACGACTCCCGATTACGATCCGGCCGTACTCGATGTGCGCGGCGCTGAACTCTTGGGTGACCGGCAGCTCGATTTTCTCCGTGCGTGGGGCCAGGATTGGACCAATGCGAAAATGAAGGTCGTGTTATCGCAAACCCTGTTTGCGGGAGGCGCGCATCTGCACGGGCAGCGCGATAACCGCGTGTATGCCGACCTCGACTCTAACGGCTGGCCCCAAAGTGGCCGCAACGAGGCTCTCGATCTCATCCGGCGGGCTTATGCCTTAATGCTCTGCGGCGATCAGCATCTCGGTACGGTAATTCATCATGGCATTGACGACTGGAACGACGCGGGTTGGTCATTCTGTGTGCCGTCAATTGCGAACCTCTATCTCCGTTGGTGGGCGCCGCTTGTACCCGGCAAGAACCGGCAGCCAGGGATGTGCGAGGAATGCGGCGAGTTTTTGGACGGTCTAGGCAACAAAATCACGCTGTGGGCGGTCGCCAACCCCTCGCCGGAAGAGAACCACGACAAACTTACGACCCGCGCCGCGGGATTCGGTCTCGTGAAACTTGATAAAGAAACCCGAAAAATCACCGTCGAATGTTGGCCACGCAATGTGGATATCACGGCGCCCGACGCGGAACCCTATCCCGGCTGGCCCATTACGATTGACCAGAAGGACAATTACGGGCGAAAGGCCGCCGCGTATTTGCCCACCCTCGAGATTCAGGGGGCAAAAGACCCCGTCGTGCAGATAGTCGACGAAGCAGATAATTCCGTGGTGTACACCCTGCGTATCAAAGGGACATCGTTCCGGCCCAAGGTGTTCAAAGAAGGCATGTACACGGTTAAGGTGGGCGAAGGCGAGGGCCGGAAGGTTTTTGAAGGCATCGAGCCGGTGCCGATTGGCGAAGACGAATCCATCCAGGTGCGGTTGTAGTGTTGCGAGACGACTGGACAGAAACGAGGCGATGACATGAAATCCTCAACACGCAAGCAAGGCACGACTCGGCGCGGCTTTTTGAGCAGTGTCGGCATGGGCGCGGCCACCTTGGCCGCAGGCCGTGCGCAGGGTGTTTCCGAACAAGCGGAGGAGCAAACCGTGGCATCCAGGCGCCAACCGAACATCCTCTTCGTTTTCAGCGACCAGCAACGGTGGGATACGGTGGCGGCTTACGGGGATAACATGGGCCGCGCGCTGAACTTGTCGCCCAACTTGGACGCGATGGCCGCGGAAGGCGTGTTGTTCGAAAAGGCGTTTTCATGCCAACCCGTGTGCGGCCCGACGCGCTCGTGTTTGCAGACCGGCCTCTTCGCGACCCAGACGGGCTGCTGGCGCAATGATATTGCGTTGCCTCTCGATGCCGTTACACTGCCGCGCTTGTTGCGTCCGGCGGGCTATGAGGTAGGCTATATCGGCAAATGGCATCTGGCCTCGACCGGGCCGGAGATCAATCATCGGGACAAGCCCATTCCGCCGGAGTACCGCGGAGGATACGAGGATTATTGGCTTGCGTCGGATGTGCTCGAATTCACTTCGCACAGCTACGACGGCCATATGTTTGACGGCGAAGGCAACCGCGTCGAGTTTCCTCCCGACCGCTACCGCGTCGATGCCGTGACCGATTTTGCGGTCGACTATTTGCGAAGCCGGAAAGGGGATAAGCCGTTCTTCCTGTTCCTGTCCTACATCGAGCCCCATCATCAGAACGATCACAAGCATTTCGAGGGACCCCGGGGGTCCAAGGAGAAATACAAAGATTATCCCTTGCCCGGTGACCTCGAAGGTCTCGACGGCGATTGGCAGGAGGAACTGCCGGACTATTTGGGCTGTTGCGCGAGTCTCGATGGGGCGGTGGGCCGCTTGCACGAGGAATTGAAGTCTTTGGGCCTCGCTGACAATACGCTGATTGTCTACACGAGCGACCACGGCTGCCACTTCCGAACCAGGAACAGCGAGTACAAACGCTCGTGTCATGAAAGTTCGATCCATGTGCCGATGATCGTCTATGGACCGGGATTCACTGGGGGCAAGCGCGTTTCGGAACTCGTCAGCCTCATCGACTTGCCGCCAACGATTGTGTCCGCCGGGGGCGTGGAACCGCCGGAGGCGATGCAGGGCACGCCGCTCCAAGAGCTTGCCGCGGGAACGGCCCAAGACTGGCAGGACGATGTGTTCGTCCAGATCAGCGAAAGCCAGATCGGGCGGGCGGTCCGTACGAGGCGCTGGAAATACTCGGTACGAGCGCCCCGCAAACATAACCGCGAGAACGGGGATGCCGCGGACGTGTATGCCGAGGATTTCCTGTATGATCTCGAGGCCGACCCTCACGAACGCAAGAACCTCGTGCGCGAGCCCGCCTTCGCCGAAATCCGCGAGGAGATGAAGGCGCGTTTGCTGAAACGTATGGCCCAGGCCCACGAACAAACCCCCGAGATTATTTCCGGCAGGGAAACGTAGCGTTTTGCAGACCAGTGGTTAGGCACCCCTATTGCTGGTAAACTGAAGCCATGGAGAAGCGAGTAAAAGCATTCCGGACGCAGGAGGAGGCCGAGCAGGCTGACCGGGAGTATTATCGTTCCTTGACGCCGCAACAGCGGCTGGACCTGCTGCTTGAACTGGTTGAAAGGGGCAACTATGGCGCTCCATCCCGACTGGCGCGCGTTTATCGAATTATTGAACTCCCACGGCGTTGAATACGTGATTGTGGGGGCTCACGCCATGGCGTTTCATGGCTGCCCGCGTTATACGGGGGATATCGACATACTGGTTCGCGTCTCACCCGAAAATGCAGAGCGGCTCGAGAGGGTCGTCCGCGACTTCGGCTTCGAGGACACAGGCTTGACCATCCGGGATTTTCTCAAGGAGCACCAGGTTATCCAGCTTGGATTTCCGCCGAACCGCATTGACCTCTTGACCACGTTGACGGGGGTCTCTTTTGATGCGGCATGGGCCGAGGCGGTGAGCGCCGAACTCGATGGGCTCCCCGTAAAAATCCTTAGCCGGAATCATCTCATCGCGAACAAGAAGGCGCTAGGAAGAACCAAAGATCTGGCCGATCTCGAGTGGCTGGAAGGCGAATAGCGCAGACGGGGAGCAATAACGCATGGTAGATACCTGAATCGCTGGATCGATTGGGGTCACATGACTTCGACTTCCATACTCGAGTGTTGGGCGTGAGTTCGGCCATCGAACCGCCCATCTGGTGAGAGAAGGGGCGAGCATTGGAATTTCTGGAGCGCCAACGGCGCGTCGACATAGCAGCCCACTCCGAAGGGCTGGGTACGCGCGAGATCCCACATCTTCCGGTCTGAAGGACCGGTACATTGCATGAATCGCGAATGTTGCAGGCTTTCAGCCCTTCGGTCTTGGGTGTATGCCGTTTTCCTGGGCCTTCAGCCCAGGCTGAAATGTCTGGCGCCGTTGGCGCTCCAGGCACGCGAGCCAACGGAGCCTTAGGGATGGGGAGTGGTCTCCGCACTTCTTCCGCACTTGAAGACGTGTGTGTAATGTGAACGAGCTATGCACACCGTTCCCTGAACAAACAAGCAATGTGCCCCCTCCCACATATCCGCATTACCGAAATCAAAAACCGGCCGCAGGAAGTCCTGCGGCCGGCCAAGGTGCTCAATTATACGGGTCCATGTTCATTACGAGTTGCTCAAGGAAGAATATCCACGTGCTACAAATGGGCCATCCGCCCTGATAGCGGATGAACTCGACATGACCATCCATGTATAGGACATTGCCGCCACCGGGAAGGTGGTTAAACGATGGCTGTCCCGCGACGGGGTCCGTGGGCCACACCGCGATGTCCCACATGACGGGTAGTTCGCTTTGGGCTTTGGTCGAACTTGCGGGGTTGTTGATATCGGTAATGAAGAACCGCTCGATGCCTTCACGCAAACGGTACAGCGTCTGGCCCTCATCGAGCGAGATATCCGATTCGTGTATGTCCGCCCAGCCGTCCCAATTTTGAGGTTGTGCGGAGGGAAGACTGGCCATTGGGACTCCTCCACTGAATGCTCCATCCGCGGCTGCGGTCATAATGGCGGGGTTCAAATCCGCGTACGTTGTGGGATACTTGCTGATGTCCACGCCGGGGGCCAGATAATGCTCTGGTTGGAACGCATAGCCGAGATACTGGTACGAAATATCCCAGAACCGGCACGGCTCAACGGGTTCCCGCTTGAAATACCTTGCGAATTCCTCGTCATCCGGGTCTGAGGGACATTTTGCGATGTTTACGTCCGTCCAGTATTCCGGATACAAGGCCGGACTATCGAACCAGAGATGGTTGGCGTTTATGTACGGGCTTTCCTGTAGACATGTGCCCGCGTGCTTCTTCATCCGAGAGGGATACTTCTCGCCTTTGGCTTCGTTGGCGTACATCTTAAAGATGAGGCCAAACTGCTTCAGGTTGTTGGCGCAGCTTGCACGGCGGGCCGCTTCGCGAGCGCGCGCCAGCGCCGGGAGCAAGATCGCCGCCAGAATACCGATGATTGCAATGACGACGAGCAGCTCGATCAGGGTGAATCCTCGTTTGCTCATGACTTTCCTCCTTAATCGTTAAAATGTCATGTACGAACCCGCCCACCAGGACACAATGTCCCTCGAAGGTGTGACTGTGTTTCAGGGATGGCCCGTATAGGAAAGGTACACTAGCGCATAAAAAAGTGCGCTGTGAATAGGAGGGCGGCGCACACCCTGCTGGCCCCGGTCCGCTTTCCTACCATCGTAACGGATGAAACCGCATCACGGTCCAAAGCCCCTCACGCTGGCGCCGCCCCACGTCTCCCATACGACCACCCACGCAGCCCCGATCCCTCTGCATGGGCAATCCTTAGCAAACAGTCTACGACGAAAAGTCAAATTTGTCTACCCCTTTCTTGCTAAATTTGCGATTTTCCAAGAAATTCCGGGGTTGCGACTCATATTCCGCTTGACGGAACCCGTAAAACGGCATAACATAAGTTCCGGCAGGGGTTTGAGGTGGCTTCCCTTTTGGCTTCCAGTTAGTTGCTCCGTGCGTTATATTGTTGCAGAAGGGCTTGACTATGCTTTAAATAGCACGTGCGTTGCCTGCGTCTGAGGGAGAATAGAATGACTGCATTGGTTTTGCCGCTGGTAGTGGTATTTGCTGCTGCCCAAAATGGGCCGACGGTGATTGTCGATGTGGATGTCAACGACGAAGTCTACGGCCGTCCGGAACCTATGACCGAAGCCGATGTGGTCGAACTGGTGGACCGACTGCATCGGAGCGGGTGTGAGGTCCTGCTGGTGCGTATGGGATACCTTGGCTTTTTGCCTTACCGGACCGCATTGAGTTACCCCATGCAATTCGACGAAGACCACGCTCGCATTCACCAGTTCCCCATGATTGGCGACATCGACGGTTACATCGCTAAACGTGAAGAGGTGTTCGCGCGATATCGGGCGTTCATCGAGACTTGCAATCCTCCCGAAGCCTTCATCCACGCCGCTCACGAGCGCGGTATGAAA
>JAWODE010000580.1:0-3543 GCA_046483455.1 Candidatus Hydrogenedentota bacterium
CGATGGTGTGCCGCAAGATGCTCATGGGGCTGATCGGCTTGGTAACATAATCCCAGGCGCCTTTGCGCTGGGCCTCGATGGCGTCGTCGATGGCGTCGGTGCCCGAAACCACCACGAGGGGCGTCTCGGGCGCCTGGGCGCTCAGGGCTTCAAGGACGGCGAAGCCATCCATGCCCGGCATCCGGAGGTCAACAAGCACCAAATCGGGCTTCTCGCGGTCGAATACGGCCATGCCTTCCCGGCCGTCTCCCGCTTCGCATACCTGGAATCCGCATTTGCGAAGATAGAGGGCCAGCGTTCGGCGCACCATGGGCTCGTCGTCTATCGTCAATATCTTCGCGTTTGTCTCGCGTGCCATGCCCGCCCGTTCCTCTGGTGCGTTTTTGGAAGGTTTTTGCTTACTGGGGCTGCTCCGAACGTCAGTATACCCCTTTCAACGTCTTTGCGCAGGGATTGATTTCAACCCTAATCCGGGTAATACAAGTAAATTCGAGAAAAATGTTTGAGAGCCGCTGACAAACGCTGTGTTTCGCAACACCCAGCAGGTGAAGTTGGGGCAAGGACATTCCTTGAACTGTTGCTTTTCCAAAAACGACACGATAGCCCCGCCAGACGTAGCGTCTGGCCTTGTGCCAGACGTCCGGGGTTCCAAAACGCCTGGCACAAGGCCAGGCGCCGGAAAACGCAGAAGGGTTCTCTTGTAGTACTGAGGGATTATGGCAGTCCGCGTGATTCGTGCAGTTCCCATTTGGCTTATTTTATCCGGCGATTGGGCAAAAGGCCTCATGGATAGCACCGCCTCGTTATGTAATCCCTTTGGGGCGGATTACAATTCTGAAGTGTCGAAGAGCACTCTGGACGCGGGCGCTTGAAGGGGCAAACAGGGAACAGATTGGAGTGAATGGGTATTGAATGTTGTGAAGTTTTGGGCGTCCATTTTCGTGGAAGGCCGAAGTGGGAGGCCCCTCTCCCGCAAAAAACGACGCATAGTGAAAAATCGACGGTTTGACGGGTTTCGTAACGAAAGGAATCCAAAACGTTGGACAAATGTTCCTATTGTGACAGGGCTCATGTCAGGGCCGGTTTTGGCAGGCGCGGAGTGCCTGAAAAGGGGCCGGTTTCCCGAAACAAGAAGCTTACTTCATGGTATAATTTGTAAGCAGAGGCAGCGGGCATTGGCTAATTTCCCGCTTAGAATGGACCAGCAATGATAGATAAGTTTCCCGGTAGCGGGTTATCGACAACAATGAAGGTGGAAGTGCATGCGCACACGGAGAAATACTCGGTGTGTTCGCGCATCCCACCGGCTGAATTGGTCGCCATGGCGGATGCCGGCGGCTATGATGCTCTTTTCCTTACCGAACACGACCGCGTCTGGTCGAGGAAAGAGATCGCGGGACTGCAGGAATTGGCTGAGCGGGTCAAGATTTTCCCCGGCATCGAAGTTACGCTTACGGACGAGATTCATATTCTAGTGTTGGGGGCCCAAGACCCGCTGTACGAACGTCTGAATACCCCGAGCGACCTGTTTGGGCAGGCCTGTGCCGACGGTTTTTTGACCGTCGTAGCCCACCCGTTCCGGTGGTCGGCCACCCTGCCCGGCTATTGCCGGCTGGCGGACGCTGTTGAGGTTTTGACGTGTAATCACGGATTGGAAGACCACGCCGCGGCGGCGCGCGCTTATGCGCAGGAGCAGCACATGGCGGAAATTTATGCTTCCGATGCGCATGGACTAAATTTTATGAATAAATTCTGGCTCGAAACCTTCGAGTCCTTTCTGACCCCCGAGGAATTTCGGCATCTTGTTCTGGCGGGACGGTTCGAGAACCATAGCCGCGACTTCGAGATGCCCCTTCCGCCTCCCGATAAAGTGGCTACCATGGGTGACTTGGCGGAAGAAGACCAGATGGCGCTGTGGGTCCAGCCGACCCTGTAAGGCGTCTTCAGTCTTGTTCGACGCCGTTGAGTGACGACCGTTCGTCGGGCCTATCCGGCGATGCTTGGCTTGTTTCGGGCGAAGGGGTGTCTGGCGGGGCGGGTTCGGGTTCTTCTTCCTGCCGCAACGCGAGGGTCTCGTCGATAATGCGAAATGCTCGCAGCGTTCCCCGCCGGCAGGTTTGAAGCGCTTTCCGCTGGTCCTTATTCAGATCGCCGAGTTCTTCTTGAAGCAACATCTCGAGATACCCCAAAACGGCGGAGAGGGGGGACCGGAGGTTCCGGGAAATCGCGGCGAAGAATCCAGTGCGGAGTGCGTCGACATGGCGCAATTCGCGATTAAGGCGTTCGAGGCGGAGGTTGGCCTGGCGGTTGGCCTCTTGGACCTCCTTTTGGGGGGTAATGTCGTGGCCCAGGGCGACATAATACTGTTTGTCGTCGCGGTTGAATGAGCGGACCACGATCTCGATGGTGCGTTCCTCGCCGTCTGGGCCGACAATGAGCTGTTCGCCGTTGAAAACCCCTTTTCGGCGTATGGCGGCGAATTTCTGGGGGATCGTGCCGTCATCGAAGAGAAAAGAACGCACCCTGGTTCCCACGAGTTCTTCGCGGGAGGCTTTGAAATATTGGCAGGCTCCGTCGTTGGCGTCCACCACCAATTCGTTTTCGTCAAAGACGAGAATCGCGTCGGCGGCGTGGTCGAGAATCGTGCGCAAGGTGGCCTCGGAGGAGGCCAGGCGCTGTGCCTGGGTGAAAGCCTGTTGCTCGACGCGCAGAAGGCGGTGGCTGAGGTTGCCGACAAGCCAGCCCGCCGCAAGAATGGACAGTTGTTTAAAGATCAATTCGCCGAGGGTCCGCGAGAGCCCCGCAAGACGCAGTTCAATGAGCAAGACGATGGTGAAGGCCACGCAGCACGCCACGGCCGCGAGTAGGATGGTGCGCAAATCGCGCCGATAGGCGCTGAAGCCAATCAGAAAAATGACATAGAGAACGAAACCCGGGCTTTCATCGGCCCCGGAGAACGAGACGACGACGGAAAATTCGAACAGGTACAGCAGAAGATTAAAGTAGGAAACAAAGAGGTCGTAGCGACGTTTCCAAAGGACCCAGTGGGCGAAAAGGCTGTGGGCTAAGACAACCGCGATGATAATGCTGAGGTCGTATAGATTTCCCTGGATCTGCCCCAAGGCAAAGAGCACCACCATGATGACCAGGATCAGGTATCGCGCCGCAAGGGCCACCAGCTCGACGCCGCGGATCAGGGCCACGTAAGAGTCGTTTTCACTGCTCATACGCTACGTTGCTCAGGGAAAAGCGGCCAACTCCCGGACATACGCACGGTTCAATCTCCCCCAGTTGGTCTTTCTGCCACGCCTGAATAGGATTGTTTCACGCATGGCCTCCCGTTTCAAGCGGGAAGGCTCGTCATTTTTTTAGTCTGGGGTATTTTCTTGTCTGGGGCTTGCTTGCGCGCCGGTACCGCCGCCGGCCAAATCTGCCTCCGGGCGTTATATTTGCCTCGAAAATTTGTCCGGTGTGGGACCGGCGCCCTCGCCGGTCGACCTTATTCTTCAGCGTAAGCGTCTTTGGGGCCGCAGTCAAAGTAGT
>JAWODE010000611.1:0-2850 GCA_046483455.1 Candidatus Hydrogenedentota bacterium
CTTCCCCTTCTTATTGCCGGCAGATATCACATGTGTGTGTCCAAACCTTGTCTGGATAATGGCCAACAAAAGCGAATCGCGGAAGCACGGGACTGAATCTCACACAGTGTGTGCCTTGGACGCTCGTGAGAAATGGAAAACGGACACCCCGACTCCATCAAAAGAATGCCGCCTTTATCCCTCAAAGAGAAATAGAACCGGTCCCACCTCGGCACCTCATCGGCGGAACCCACTTGGTACAGACCCCGTTTCGCGGTATCATACCTGCCATGACCAATCCCGACATGCCCGATCAACTCGATACTACCGAAGACGAATCTTCCAGGCCGCGGCCCGTGTCATACGGTCCCTCGACGGCGTTTAGTGGGTCCGATTACGCCCTGGCGACATTGGGGGCCTTCGTCACGCTGGCGGTGTATCTGAAAACCCTCGCCATTACGGTCACGGGCGAAGACAGCGGCGAACTGGTGGCCGCTGCCGCAACGCTGGGCATCCCTCACCCCACGGGATATCCCTTATGGTGCCTTCTCGGGTTCACTTTCACAAAAATCATCCCTATCGGCGACGCAGCCTTCCGGGTCAACTGCATGTCAGCCTTCTTTGGCGCGGCGACCGTGTTTCTGGTGATTTTGATCATTATTCGGCTCACCCGCAGTCATTTTGCGGGGCTTGGCGGCGGACTGGCCCTCGCTTTTTCGCGGGAATTCTGGGAACAAAGCGTTATCGCCGAGGTCTATACGCTGAACGCCTTCTTTTTCGCATGGTGCATCCTCATACTATTGGCATGGCGTGAATCCCGCCGTGATCGACTCTTGCGATGGTTCGCGCTCATCTACGGCCTGAGCCTGACCAACCATAGCACCATGGCCATGGTGGGGCCTGTGTTCGGGCTTTACATCGTGGCCGCCGAACCGCGTATCTGGCGACGAGGGCGATTACTCGCTTCGCTGGCGGGTCTTGCCCTGCTCGGATTCTCGGTCAATCTCTACCTGCCCATCCGCTCGGCCGCAAATCCCCCGATGGACTGGGGAAATCCCGAGACCCTGCAGGGATTCTGGGACGTGATCACCCGCAAACAGTACCGGTTTCTATTTTACCAGTTTCCTTACTCCTTCGAGCGTTTTGGGATGCAGATGGCGGCCTTTTTCAAGGGATACATCCGCGAATTTACCCCCGTTATCGCATGGCTGCCGCTGGTAGGCCTTGCCAGTCTCTGGTACCGGTGGCGCAGTGCGGCCGCGTTGCTCTTGGGCCTGTTCGCAACCATCGTATTAGGATTCACGCTGCTCTTGAACTTCGCGCTGACGCACGAGGCCCTCTGGATCATCAGCACCCACTGGATACCGGCATACCTAGTGGCTGCAATCCTGCTCGGCATCGCGATTCATGCGCTCGGCAAAGCCTCGCGCCACACAGGGTTGATACACGTTGCCCTGGCCGCTGTGTGCGCCGCATTACCACTCCTCGAGCATTACGAACATAACGACCGCAGTGAAACAAGCATGGTCCTCGATTACGCCATCAACATTATGAATACGATGGAGTCCGACGCCGTGTATCTACCGACCGCCGACCACGCGATCTTTCCGATCATATACCTCCAAGTGGCAAAAGGGGTACGCCCCGACATCTTCATCGGCAACAAATACGGCGAGATCGATCCTGTCTTCCGCAATTACCTGCCCAAAGAGCAACAGGAAAACACGGGCGCCTTTCTGACCAACCGTGAACGCGACCTCGCCCTCCGGCGGTTCATCGAAGAAACTACCCGCCCCGTATATTTCAGCCACCGCTCGATGATCCCTGCTCTCCCCAATCATGACATCGTCAACGCCGGACTCCTCTACCGCGTCGTCCCGCAAGGGGAATTTCGTTCCTATTCCCAAATCTGGGACCGCTACCGGTGGGACGATAAGGAACTCATGACAAGCTCCTCGGATGGCGATTGGACCCACTCTCTGATTGCATTCGATTACTTCTTCGGCCTCGGACGGGCCCTCCTCGACGAAAACGCCGCACACGATGCGCTCGATGCCTTCGAATTGGCGCTCGTGGCGGTCGGACACCAGGCCGAGTGGCTCAACGACGTCGGCTCGGAGTGCGGCCGGCGGGGCCTCTTGGATGCCGCGGAGATGTATTACCGGCAGGCACTAGGCGCGGCGCCCGAAGCTTCGTATATTCGAAAAAACCTCGCGAGGACCCTCATGCGCCGGGGCAACTGGGAAGAAGCCCGCAAACACCTCGAAATCGTGCTGACGAAGCGCCCCGAAGATTACGCGGCCCTCCGATTGAGCGCGCGCACATTACGCAACCTTGGCGAATACGACCTTGCCCTCGCCCGTCTCGACCGCGCCGCGCGCCTGCGTCCACGCCAAACATCTATTTATCGTGAGATGAGTGCCATCTACGGCATCGACCTCGATAACGCCGAAGCCGCCCAACGCTTCGCCGAAAAAGCCGGCCGCCTCGAAAGCGACACAACTGCCCCCGCCCAAGCTCCCCATAGCGGCCACGCCATCTGAGAAAAACCTAAGGACAGCCCCGCCTCCTCCCACGTCCCCCGCGCCCGCGCGACTCACTCCGGGCACTCCCCTGTTTCTTACTCAGGCTGTCCAGCCGCGGGCTGCCTGTGTCAAGAAGTTTCTGTAAAAGTGTCTTGGTGTTCTCGAAGTAGCTTACCTTCCTTTTGTTGTTTCCCGGTCTTGTCACCCCCTCCCCCGGGGGAGGGGGTGTGCAATACTAGTACAGTCACGCCGCGGGTTTCGTGGTGCTCTTGGTTATCCGTACGGGCTCATCAAGATGCTCCATCTTCAAGTAGCGCATGGGCTCGCATTGCCACGCCTCATCGCG
>JAWODE010000055.1:0-2941 GCA_046483455.1 Candidatus Hydrogenedentota bacterium
GTTTTCGTGAAAAATGATTTCCGGTGCGGCCACCGGCAGCGTGCACACAAAGTAGTGGTCGTCGTCAATCCCAAAGTTATAGGGATTGCGCGACTGGTAGACGGATGTCTGGGCGTTCTCGCCGTACCTCTGGGTCCGAAACAGGTGATACAACCCCGGTTCCGTTTTTGACTACATGGGGACACTCGCACGAAAATGGGTTGTTGTCGGCGCGCCCCCCGTACGCCACGATCCTCGAGTCGCTCCATTCATGCAGGTCCGTCGAAGTTCGGCAGAAATTGTAGCCCTTTCCACGCGGAAAAGCCGTGTAGTAGATGTGCCATTTCTCCTTGGTGAATAGAAGCATCGGATCGCGGGTGTTTTGTCCCACTCCTTCAGTAAACACCCCCGTCTTTCCGTTTGCCAGAATACGCCGGGTGAACTCCTGGCCGTCCTCGCTCGTTGCGAAGCACAGGTGTTCCCAGTCGCCATAGCCCATATGGTAAAGACCTTTCCAATGAACGACATGCGGCGCCTGCAAGCCACCGAGAGGATCGCCCAGCGCCGGGGCCGCCTCCATGGCAACACCTTTGGGTTCCCAGTCGGTGTCGGTAAGGTTTGTACCCTCCCAGCGGTGAAAAAGACGCGTGTGCCCTCCCAGCTTGGTGTTCCGAATACACGACCACAACTGCCAGGTACCATCGGCGGCCTGCCAGACCGCAAAATCCACAGGCTACTGCCGATCACCCGTATATGCCTCTAAATCCGGATTGTGCACCACCGTCCACCAATGCCCCTCGATGCTTGGCCTGACGGTGTGCTCTACCGCCTTCACGGGGATCACGAAAACAATCAACGGAAGCAAAACCGGAACGAAACGCTGAATCATAGTCAGCTCCTTTGTCGGGTCAGGTCTACACATGTTTGAGCATAGGAGATGGCAAGACCGGATTCCAATAGCCACGCTTATAAGAAAACAGTGACTGACAAAAGCGGAGCGAAGTGGAGAATGCAGGAAGCGACAAGGCCCGCCTGAGCTTGCGTGAATGGCTAGTTAAGTGTAGTGTCTAGAGGGGCGACGGGTATATTTCAAGAGGAGGCCGGTGGGTGAGATGTGCAGCAAAGATTGAAGCAGATAAGACATACGCGTCTATCAATCCTTTCATTTATGGCCAGTTCCTTGAACAGACTGGCGCGTGTATCTACGGCGGAATATGGGCGGAGATGCTCCAGGATCGCAAATTCTATTATTCCCCAGACGATGACCAGTCACAATGGACGGTACCGAGCGGAAGCGTAGAGATGGTTACCTCCATGGCCTATGCGGGTGAGCAATCACTCACCGTCTGGCTTCCCGGCGCTATCGCGCAGGCGGGATTACATATCGAGGCCGACCGGGAGTACGTGGTGCGCCTCGTCGTGGCCGGCGCATCTCTGCGCGGCGGGATAGAAGTCTCCCTGTGCTGGGGCAACAACCCCGAGGAGCGCGTTACCGCCTCCCTCGAGCACATCGGAGATGAATACGCCCCCATAACTGCGACATTAACGCCTTCGGGCTCATCCGAAAATGGATGCTTGGAGATTGCCGGTCATGGGAAAGGCGCCCTGCGCATCGGCGCCGTCTCCCTCATGCCCGCAGACCATGTGCACGGCATGCGCCGGGACGTGCTTGAGATGCTTAAACGCCTGAACGCGCCGCTCTATAGCTGGCCCGGCGGCAATTTCACAGACACGTACAACTGGCGCGACGGCATCGGTGACCGCGATAAGCGCCCCCCTCGCTTTGATCCGATCGGCAACCGTGTCGAATCCAATGATTTTGGTTTTGAGGAATTCATGATCCTTTGCGCCGAGATAGGCGCGGAACCGCTCGTCGTAGTCAACAGCACAGCGGGAAAGGTCCATCTCGCTGTCGACGAAGTGCGGTACGCAAACGCCCCCGGCAACCAAGGTCCGGCAAAGCTTCGCGCCGCTAACGGCCGAAAAGAGCCGTATGGCGTCACGTGGTGGGGCATGGGGAGCCAGCAACACCGTACGCTCCGGCTCGTCGATTCACAACTCGACGACCTCAAGAGCAAGCACAATGCCCTCGCCGAATCTCTTCGCGCTGCCGACCCCAGCATCAGACTTGTCTGTATGGGAGGAACAAAGGACCAGTGGCGCGAGACAGTCCTTGCAGGATGCGCGCTTAATGTCGACATGATCAGCGAACAATGCTGCGCCGAGGAGCGTGACACTCCCTGTAACCTGATGCGGAGCCTTGCCGACACCATTCGTGAATGCACGTTAATCTACCGCGATTTGTTGCAGACCATGCCCGAAATGATGGGAGAAGACATGCACTTGGCCATCGACCGCTGGTCTTTTGTCTTCGAGCGCGGGTCTCTTAGGGATGGTACGTTTACGCCCCTCACCTGGAACCATGGACTCGGCCTCGTTGCGGGACTACACCAGTTCATCCGCGATAGCGACGTGATTGGCATGGCGGTCTATGCCCCGGCGATCGACGCCCGCGGAGCCGTGTGTGTGTCGAACGAGGAAGCCTGTCTCACCGCCGCGGGACAGGTGCTTTCGCTCTACCGCAATCATTTCGGCGTCAAAGCCGTTGCCGTGGAGGAAGATTGCGACCCCTTGGACGTTGTCGCTGCATGGACCGCGGACCGCACCGCGCTCACCATCGGCGTCGTGAACCCTCTCGAGGAAGAAGCACAGATCGAGCTCAGATTCAAGGAAGATATGCGCGCATTCCCCGAGACATGCTGGCTTGTCACCGCGCCCGACGCAAATTCCGCCAACATCCCGGGCCAGAAAGAGCAAATTGTGATCGAGGAACGGCCGGTCGCGTTCGACAAGAATTTGCTCACTATCTCGCCCTTAAGCGCTGGAGTCTACCGGCTGCGGGTAGAGTAACGGGCTAAGGAAACGCCCACGGATTCCAGGACTGCGCCATCTTCATTGCCAT
>JAWODE010000150.1:0-5875 GCA_046483455.1 Candidatus Hydrogenedentota bacterium
CCTCGTAAGGGCTTTGATTCACAAGCTCAGGACGGCTCTCGAGCTCCTGATTGACCTCGCTCACCTGTCCGCCGATGGGAGCATAAACATCGCTGGCGGCCTTGACCGACTCGACGGCGCCGGCGGCTTGGCCCTGGTCGAGCTCCATGCCCACTTCAGGGAGTTCGACATAGGTCACGTCGCCCAATTGCTCGGCTGGGTGCTCGGTGATACCGACGGTGTAGACGTCGCCGCCGTCGTCCCGAATCCATTCGTGTTCCGATGTGTACTTGAGTCCTTCGGGGAAATCCATGGTTGTTTTCTCCTTAATTCCTACATGTTCCACTCTTGTAGAAAGGAAGTTCCGTCACTTCAATCTCGAGCCGGCGCGGGCCGGTAGTCAAAGCCACACCCGGCTCGGCCAGCTCGGGCGGGACATAGGCAAAACCTATGCCGTGTCCCACCGACGGGCCATAAGTACCGCTTGTGACGATGCCGACGGCCTCGTCGTCTCGATATACCTCAAACCCATGGCGCGGGGCCCGGCGCGAATGAGTACGAATAGGCATCAGCACGGAGAAGCCGCCCTTTTCGCGCTGTTTCTCGAGTGCAGTGCGGCCGGTAAAATCATTACGCCAACTCACAAACATTTCCTGATTGGCTTCGAGCGGAGTACGCGTTTCGTCAAAATCCTGACCGGACAAAAGATACCCCATCTCGAGCCGGAGGGTATCGCGCGCCCCGAGCCCCGCGAGCTCTACCTCGCCTACTTCCAAAAGCGTGCGCCACAACGGTACCGCAGCTTCATTGGGCATAAACAATTCGTATCCTAACTCACCGGTATAACCGGTGCGGGAAACAAGAAGCGGGTATCCCTTCCATTCCGCCGTGCCCAAGCCGAAATAGCGGAGTTCCTTGGCAAGTGGCAACCCAATACCGGCGAGGATTTCGCGCGACAAAGGACCCTGAAGGTCTATCTTAGCTGTCTCCGCCGAGACATCTTTAAGGCCCGGGACATTACTGGTGAAAAGGCTCGAAACACGGTCCAATGGGCCGGCGTTGGTTACGACAAAGAGTTCGTCCTGAGCAGGGCGCATAGTAATGAGGTCGTCAATGATGCCGCCGTCGTCATTCAGCAGGAAACCATAACGGGCACGGCCTACCTTAAGGGCGGAAACATTGCTCACGATAAGCGCGTCATAAGCCTCGATGGCCTCTTGTCCCTTGATACGGAATTCGCCCATGTGGGAACAGTCGAAAATGGACGCTTTCGTGCGGGTATGCTGGTGTTCCTTGAGAATACCGGCGAATTGGACTGGCAACGCCCAGCCGCTGAAATCTACGATTTTGCCGCTGTTTGCCTTGTGCTCGTCAAATAAGGCCGTTTGCCGCATACTACGCCTCCTGCGGAGAGTGTTGGAGTATAACGTCTCGGGGGCATGTTCCACCGGTACGTTTGCCCAGGCGCGCGGCAAGATTCTCGGCCCACCGCTTCCCCGTGGTCGATTCCACGTCGCATCGCCAGTTACGGCAGGCTTTTGAGCACCTCCACCATGCCATTGCGCCGCGGGCGATGTCAATAGGAAACCGGATTCCATCCGTAAGCTCCCTGGAGGGCTTGACTTATGCAGCGCCCAGTCAGAGCGGTGTCGCAATCGCCAAAGAATCAAATAGCTTCCAAAAACGGTTCGGCGCTTATAACTTGTGCGCTATTACACTCGGCAAAGGCAGCGGCTCCACCCACGAGAAGACATTCCGAGACGGCTGCCAGTAAAAACATCACTCAGTCTTTCGTTTCTATTTTGAATACTATTGCCATGTCATCGGGGTTGATTTCGGGGCAGGTAATAGCCAATTGGGCCTTTTTCTGCTTCCATTTGAGTGATTCATCCGTGCCCAGAAGCGTAACGGACTTCACTTTGACCGGTTCCTCCGAAACCTTCTTGCCAAGAGCGGTCATTATGATTTCTTCGCCTTCCCCGGGCCACCCGAGGACGATCGCATAGACGCTGCTGTCTTTGCGGGTGTATCGGATGTCCTGAGGCCCGTACGCAAGGTCGGTTTTCACAAAATGGCCGCCTTTTTCCATCTGGGTGGGGCCTTCGCCATACACCGTGAAGGGCCGGGTGCCGTAAATGGCCTCGCCAAACTGCTCGAGCCAATCGCCTATTTCGCGCAACACCCGCTGCTGCTCTTCGGGGATAGCGCCATCTGCTTTCGGAGAAACGTTGAGCAGCAACTGGCCATTCTTGCTCACGATGTCGATAAGGACATGCAACACTTCGCGGGTAGGTTTGATTTTCAGGTCCTGGGTGTAGCACCAACTGCCGTAGCTGATGGTATCGTCGGTGAGCCAGGCCTCTTTGGTCAGCTTGTCCGCACGGCCTTTCTCGAAATCCTCGACAGCAACATCGAGGGGAAGGTCGCGTTGTTTGCAGGTGACCACGACATCTTTCCCCCACTCGCTGGCACGATTGAAGTAATGGGCCAAAAACTGCTTCTGATATGTCTCATCGATTTCGTTGAGCCATGAATCAAACCAAATTAAATCAGGCTGGTACTTGTCGATAACTTCGAGCAACTTGCCACGCCAGAGGTCGAGGAACCGTCCCCGGGGGATGTTGCCGTAAAGGAGACGAAGTTCGGGATCTTCGGAAACGGTGGGCCACCCTTCCACGCGGGGATAGTGGCCTTCCCACACCAGGTTGCCCCCCTTGTTGACCATGTGCTGGTTATTACGGGCATGATGAAAAGTGGCGACAAGACGCATGCCCCGTTTCCGCAGCGCGGCGGCCAGTTCCCCCATGATGTCGCGCTGGGGCCCCTTGTCGCCCACGTTCCAGGGGGTGAGTTCGCTGTCCCACATGGCAAAACCGTCGTGATGCTCGGCAACAGGCCCGGCAAACCGGGCCCCAGCCTCCTGGAATAGGTCCGCCCAGGCTTCTGGATCGAAGTTCTCCGCTTTGAACATGGGGACGAAGTCGTGGTAGCCAAATTCGGAAGGCTCTCCATACGTCTCGACGTGGTGCTTGTATTCACGCAGGGTGGTACGATGCATGTTACGGGGATACCACTCACTGCCGAACGCCGGAACGGAATACACGCCCCAATGGAAGTAAATGCCGAACTTGGCGTCGCGGAACCATTCGGGGGCCTCGTCGTGCCTCATAAGCGACGGCCATTCGGGTTCGTACGGCCCCTCGGCAATCATTTCGGCCGCCATGGTCGAAAATGAAGGCAAGCACAGCACAAACAGTGCACACACAATCAAGGATACTCCTTCGGTTGACATGTCCTACTCTCTCCTCCCAGCTCGGGACCTGTCGCGTTTGTAGGCGTTTCACGACAATACCCCTGGAAAATGTTTTCGTCAAGCGTGTTAAACTGTTCAAGTCAGAGTGGGGACAACAGCGTACAGGGAGGCAACACGATATGACCGACAAAATGACACGGCGGGAATTTGCTAAAGCAACCGCGGCAGGGAGCATAGCAACGGGAATGGCGCCAGCATTCAAGGCGGCGGCCGCCGAGAAGTCTCCCGTGAGGGTTGGGTTCATCGGCGTAGGTGGACGCGGCACAGGGCTCTTGAAGACCATGCTTGAGGTTAGCGGTGTACGAATTCCCGCTATCTGTGATGTCATCGAAAACAATGCTGTGAAAGCCCAAAACATTGTGGAAAAGACCGGCCAGGAACGGCCCGCGAGCTACACCCGGGGCGAGTACGATTTTAAACGCATGCTCGAACGCGACGATCTGGATGGCGTGATCATCGCGACGCCGTGGCGCTGGCATATACCGATGTCGATTGCAAGCATGGAAGCCGGCGTCTATGTTGGGTGCGAGGTAGGCCCTGCTATGTCCGTAGAAGAATGCAGGGACCTCGTAGAGACACACGAACGCACAAGTACGCATTGCATGCTGCTGGAAAATGCATGCTACCGGCGCAACATGATGGCGGTGCTCCACATGGTCCGGAAGGGCTTGCTGGGAGAGTTGGTTCACTGCCGGGGCGGGTATCTGCACGATCTCAGAGGCCGCATCGTAAAAGGCAAAGGCACCGGGATCGAGTTGCCGGGCGGCGGCGATTACCGCACGCGGCAGAACCGAACCCGCAACGGCGATATCTATCCCACCCATGGCCTCGGCCCCCTCGCCAAATGTCTGAACATCAATTGCGGCAACCGGTTTATCTCGATCGCATCGACAGCAACCAAAAGCCGCGGACTGCGCCATTGGACCGTCGAGAATCTCGGGGTAGAGCACGAGTACGCGGACACTCATTGGGCCATGGGCGATATTGTGACATCAACCATACGTTGCCAGAATGGCGAGACGATTTTACTGACCCACGACTGCGCCTTGCCGCGTCCGAAGACGTTTCAGTGGCTGGTGCAAGGCACGAAGGGTATCTACAGCGAGGAAACCAATGCTGTGCACATTGATGGTCGGAGTCCGGGGCACAATTGGGAACCCTTCGAAAAATATCAGGAAGAATTCGAGCACCCGCTTTGGAAGGAATACGTGAAATCGGGGATGAAAGGAGGCCATGGCGGAAGCGATTTTCTCGAGTTGCGCGCATTCGCGGACTGTGTGAGAAATAAGCGCCCCGCCCCTATCGACGCGTATGACATGGCGGTCTGGATGGCGATAACGCCGTTGTCGGAGCAATCGGTCGCGGCCGGCGGAACACCGGTAGAGTTCCCGGATTTCACGAACGGGCGGTGGATGTCCACGCAACCTTTTTTTGCGTTGACCTGAATCAGCGGGGACGCAACGGACCCGGCTCGCCACCCAGAGCGGGTAAGTGCTTCGCTCAATCCCTCTAACTGCGCGACGGGCCGCCTATTGCGGCGACTCGGCAGGCACCACCGGCAGCAGAATGCGCGAGGGGTGCGCGGCGTTATGTTCGACCGTATTGACTGCGGACTGCACACGCCGGTTCTGATTAAGGGGCTCCCCCGTGTTCGGATTGAGGTCGAAACGCGGAAAGTTGCTGCTCGAAATGTCCACACGTATCCGATGACCCTTTTTGAACACATTCGAGGTGGGATACAAGTGAATACGCACCGGATAGACCCTACCCGGTTCCATAAGCTTCTCTTCCTTGAGCGACTCCCGGAACCGCGTGCGGACGATACCGTCGCCAATGATCAAGTCGAAGCCGTCGGGATAATCGGCACTGGGCGGATACACATCGATGAGCTTCGCCGTGAAATCGGTGTCCGGCGCAGAAGACGAAATCCACAGTTCAACCGCGAGTTCGCCGGTAACCTCGAGGCTCTCAGCCAGAGGCTCGGATTGAAACACGAGCACGTCGTTACGGGTGGAAAGAGGTACAGGCTTCCGCCAGTTCCAGATGTCTTCGCTGCCCCGCTGGTCCCATGCACCTTGCACAAGGATATCGTTCCCCGATGAAATCTGCCCCCCGATGGTCGGAACCGGGTCCTTCGGGTCGAACACAAAACATGTGGCGCCGCCATCCTCGGGAGGCGCGTCGGTGGACAACCCACCCCCCGGCTGGAGATAAAACGCGGTGGCGATTGCCCGGTCAAGGGGCCACTCTTCTTCATCGCGCCAGTATCCTCCATGTTCCAGAAGGCCCTTTTCGTTTTTCGCACCGCTGCCCGTGCCCATCACGAAGATACGGACTCTTGAGGAAAATGGAGGCTCTTCTCGCATAACCTTCGATTCCAACCCCTTGAGCCAGTGGTCATACCACTCGAGACGCCATTCGAGTGGGTTTGGGATCGCGGCATCGGGCCCAAAACTCGCCTGGCCGTGTTCGAAACGTCCCTGCGCGTTGTGAATCCAGGGTCCCATGATCAAATAGACAGGTCCTTCAATATGCTCACTTAACACTTGGTAATTCGCGGTGGTATTACTCCCCCATGAGTCG
>JAWODE010000212.1:0-3530 GCA_046483455.1 Candidatus Hydrogenedentota bacterium
TGGGCACGACCACTTTTTCAAGCATTGCAATGGTGGCGATGGTTTTTTGTTTGTGTATCGGCTTCGCTGCAGACGCGGCACTCGATGCCGACGATTGTTATCCTGAAGAAGTCGACCCCTTGGTAGGGAATTGGAAAGGACGGTGGTCGGCTGAGGAAACGGTCGATCCGGATATTGCCGCACAAGTCTTCGCTCTGGGGGGCAATAAGTACCAGGTCCGTCTGGTCTCGAAACTCTTTATGCGGTGCCCCCCCATAGTATTCGAAGCGGAAGCGTCTGACGGCAAAATTGCGTTCGACGAAGCAGGCATTAAGGGTGAAATCACACCGGACAGCTTTACCGGAGCTCGGGGTCGCGGCAAGGTTAGTTTTGAGATGGAGAAATTTTCTCACGAACCCCCGACGCTCGGCATGACGCCGCCGGACAACGCCATTGTGCTGTTCGATGGGACGAATTTCGATCAATGGCAGGAGCCGGAAGGTTGGGAATTGCTCGATGGGGGCGTAATGATGGTCACGCCCAAAGGAGAAACGCTGGTTTCCAAACAAACCTTCAAAAGCGTGCAGCTCCATGTCGAGTTTCGTCTCCCCTGGATGCCCAAGTCCCGCGGCCAGAGCCGCGGCAACAGCGGCGTGTTCGTTCAGGATGTGTACGAGGTCCAAGTGCTCGACACCTTCGGTCTCGAGGGGTATTACGACGAATGCGGCGCGCTGTACAAAGTATCGGCGCCGCGCGTCAACGCCTGCCTGCCGCCCCTCGAGTGGCAGACCTACGACATCACCTACCATGCCCCAAAATACAGCGAAGACGGCGAGTTGCTCGCTTTTCCCCGCATGACCGTGCTGCACAACGGGATTCTGATTCAGGACGATCGCGAGATGCCGCAGATCACGGCGTGGAAAGAGGAAGAACGCCTGGCGCCGCCTCCCCGCGAACCGGGGCACATTAAGCTTCAGGCTCACGGCAATTACGTTCAGTTTCGTAACGTGTTCCTGGTCGAATTGACCGAATAACCCCAGGCAAAACAGAAGTACGCACGTTTGATGGTTAAAGTGGCCGCATTTACCGATGAACTCTGCCAGAAGTTGATAGATGGGTGTGAAGCGATTGCGCCATTGGGCGGCCCCGATGTCGAAATCCGTAGTGTCGGGGACATATCCGTCCAAAACCGGCCCCATGCCGTGATGGCAGACATAAACCGGCTCGTACTGGATCACGGCCTTTTCCGGTACGGCAGCCATCCGAACGGAGAAGGCCGCGGGGTGGGGTGGCGGGCATGCTGTGCCTCATTTCGCTGCGTGATACACTGGGCACAATCGCTTGAGCGGGGGTCTTATGGACGGAGAAAAGCTCGAACAGTTGTCAGCATTCTACAAGCGCCACCTACTGGAAAACATCTTGCCGTGGTGGGAAACGCGGTTTATGGACAAGAAAGACGGCGGGTTTCTCGTGTATCGCGACGCCGATGGCAGCTTGCTGAGCACCGACAAACCCGTCTGGAGCATGGCGCGGAGCGTGTGGATGTGGAGCCGCCTCTACAACACGGTCGAAAAGAAGCCGGACTGGCTCGACATCGCCGCGCACGGCATCGATTTTCTCATCGAGCATGCATTTGATACCGACGGCCGCATGTTTTTCACCGTTACCAAGGAAGGCCTGCCTCTACGCAAGCGTCGGTATCTCTTCTCGGAAACCTTCGGTGCCATCGCGTTCGCCGAATACGCGCGCACGGTCCAATCGGAAGACATGCTCGAGCGTGCGCGCGAGATTTACCGGCTCATTCTGATGTATTACCGCACGCCGGGGCTGTTGCCGCCGAAAGTCCTCCCCTCGACCCGGACAATGCGCGGCCACGGCATGAACATGATCCTCATCGCTACGTCGCAGATTTTGCGCCAAGCCGACCCGAAAGGCCGCGAACTCTACGACGACACCATCAACCGCTCCATCGACGAAATCTTCAACTTTTTCGTGAAACCCGAAAAAAAGTGCCTGCTCGAAGCCGTGCTGTCCAACGGTAAGATTCTGGACACGTCCGAGGGACGCACGGTGCTTCCGGGCCACGCCATCGAGACCTCGTGGTTCATCATGGAAGAGGCAAACGAGCGAGGCGACGGTGCACTCATGCAAGAAGCCATCCGCATCATGCAGTGGTCCCTCGAAAAAGGGTGGGACTCCGAGCACGGCGGCATCCTCTATCACGTGGATTGCGACGGAAAGCCCGCGGAGCCCTACGAACACGAGCTCAAACTGTGGTGGGTCCATACGGAAGCCCTCTACGCGACCCTCCTCGCCTATTACCTGACCGGTGAAGATGAATGGCTTGACTGGTTTAAGAAAGTCCACGACTGGAGTTTCCGGCATTTTCCCGACATGCAACACGGCGAGTGGTTCGGCTATTTGCGCCGCGACGGCACCGTATCGAGCCGCGTCAAGGGCAACATGTGGAAAGGACCGTTCCATTTACCGCGGGCTCTGCTCAATTGCTGGCAACTCCTCGAACGCATGAAAGACCATAGCGAGTAAGCACTTCTACTCGCTGTCCAAGGGATCCACTCCGTCCACTCTGCCTCGAAAATTCCTACCTTTTCCAGTGTGGGACCGGCGCCCTCGCCGGTCATTTTCACACGGAACGCGGACGCAACCGTCCGCGGTGATCTTAAGGACGGGCTGGACAGCCCGTCCTCCGTTGCCGGAGTGTGGTTGGTGTCATTTTGATGGTGTACGGGTGAGCCCAAGGGCTCATGGTTCGCTGCCTCTTCCGTCACCCCTGCGAAAGCAGGGGTCCAGTCCGGGTGCATCCCGCAATACTGAAGTCGTGCGTCTTACCGCGCGAGCCCGCGTGGACGGGCGTTGACGCCGGACGCGGCAGTTTGATTGCGGCCAAGCCGCGCTGTGTTGGTCCGTGCCCGTCCGTGTGGCGCTGCCTCAAAGATCCTTCTTTCTCCGGTGTGGGACCGGCGCCCTCGCCGGTCATTTTCACACGGAACGCGGACGCAACCGTCCGCGGTGATCTTAAGGACGGGCTGGACAGCCCGTCCTCCGTTGCCGGAGTGGAGACCACGCGCAGGCCCGCGCGGTCGGAAACCCCGACACCGCGAGGGAGAGCGCCTTATCGGGCGGAGCGAATCGCGTAGTCCGCTTCGGCTTTCACAACATCAGAAATCCTCAAGACCCCGCCTTTTTGGGCTGTCACTTCCTGAGTCTCGTCGCCGCGTGTGACAAGGTATCGTCTTCCAACAGCGATCGGGAACGCGCCAGTGCGAATGGTCAACCGAATTTCGCCCTGCGTGCGGATGTCGAGCCGGATCGCCTCCTCGTCGTATTGCCGAATGAGCACGTTGGCGGGCGCGTCCGTTCCAAGCGTAATAGGGACGCGTTCGATAATCGCCATCTCATTGAAACCCGACAACGAAATGGTTACGGGGTATAGCTGAGATTAATGGTACGTGGATTGTAGTGGGCTTTGACGGAGAGATGATCCGTAGTATGGATAATGGACACTCTTGGACTAATATAAGCACTCCGAC
>JAWODE010000294.1:0-4094 GCA_046483455.1 Candidatus Hydrogenedentota bacterium
GATGAATACGGTCGCCGATAACGCATTGACAAGCAGGTTTGGGGGATTGGTCCAACGGAAGATGGTTTTGCGCCAGAAGTCGTTGAGGATGTTGACCAAATAGAAGGCGAGAATCGCAAGAAAGAACGGGATGATAAGGGCTTTTCCAATCCAGAGGATCCAAAATAGAGCGATGGCGAAGACCGTCCAAGCGGCGAGGTTAACGGGCTGCGGAAAACTGCCCGCCGATGGCGTTTGAGTATCTTTTTCCGGCATCGATCATTCCTCCCAGCCATCGTGGTGGGTAGAGCCGATGTTGACCAAGTGTTGCCTCTCTGCCGTGACCGCGGCAGGGGTCAGAAGATTAACCGCAATGGAAAACTTTTTCCCTAACCGCTCCCCATTTGCTTTCAGCACGATTAGCAAAGGGTGTCTGCCACGGTTCGTAAGCAGGCCTACCACTTTTGCGTGATAGGGTCCGCCGCTATCCGGGCCCTATCGGCGCCAAACTGGCTTTCAGTGTAATCCACATAGCTGAACAGATACCAGTTCCCCTGGGGAAACGGGTGCGGAGAGATGGAATAGTTCCTCAGGTTTCACTTCTCGATTATCCTGAACTCGTTGGGTTAGACCGCCGCATGGAGTCTCTTGCACTCGTCGATTTTGTCAGGATACAACCTGATAACCCAACCATGCCGCTTTCATGCCGAAACCTCCTTAAACCGCTTCGTCATATTCGCCCAACTGCAAGGGATATTGACCGAATTCCCGCACAAGGTTCACGATGTAATCATACGTGTGGCCGGAGACGCCGCTGCTGACGGAATGGTCGGATTGGAAAATGAGTCCGCCGCCTTTGGCGGCATTCAGTTTTCGCAGGATTTCCCGGCGCACGGCCGTTTCGTCGCCTTCCTCCCACACCTGGATGTTGCTGTTGCCACAGAATGCCAGTGCGTGCCCGTATTGCCGGCGGAGATCGATTACGTCAAGCCCGGCTTTGGCTTCGAGGGGGTTGTAGGCATCGAGCTTCATCTCGATAAAATCCGGAAGGATGGCGCTCACGTTGCCGCATCCGTGGTAAATGACGGGAAGAGAATGTGCATGGCACAACGCAATCATTTTTTCCACGCCGGGCCGGTAATAAGTACGCCAATAGTCGGGCGGAAAGAACATGTTGGCACTGTACGCCACATCGCCCCAGATGACCATGCCGTCGAGAAGCCCTTCCGCTGCTTCAATTTGTGCCTCGCAGCAGCGGCAGTAAAACTCGCCGATGCGAAGAATTTGCTCGCCAAACCGCTCCGGGTACTCGCCGACCCACATCAGCGTGTTCATCTGTCCGATCAGGCGGGTGAGGCACTCGGAGGCTTCTATCATGCTGCCGTACACGGCGTAATCACTTCGGAGGGTCTTCACGGTGTCGAGCCACGGCGGGGTGTTGCGGGCGAACCCGTCGCCGACGCCGGCGATCTGATTGTCGCCGCCTTCAAAAAACCGTCTTGGGTCATCCGGAGGGTCAAATTCGAAGGCTTCGAGCTTTTCGAGGGTGTCGGCTTCCCACGAGATCGCTTCCGGCATGGGCAAATCGAATCGTTTGCGGACGACACCTCCGAAACCGGTGCGGACGACGACCTCTTCCTCCGTTTCCCGAAGTGTCTCGAATGGTTTGATGTGGGGGTCCATGTTGGGCGTGGTGACAATCCAGTCGAGATCATAGTACTGGTAGGGGTCCGCATTTTCCGGCAACGCGAGTTCCCGGCGCCAACGGTTGATGAAGCTTCCCCAAAAAAATTCCCCGATGGGAATGCGATCGGGTTCTTCGTGACGCAAAGCCTTGTTCATTCGTTCGACTTTGGCCAATGTTTTGCCGGGGCGGGCTCCGGTCATCGTTGCATCCCCATAGTGTATTCCGTGCGATTCGTGCGAAGTCGGATGCTCAGTACGATCATGACACGCTGTACGATGTTCTAAAGTCTACACAAGCTGCGAAGTGGAGTAAATAAGCGTATGGGTGTACGGCTGAGGCAGGTTCAGCAGCATCCTTCACGCGCCTACGATCGCTCCCTTGGCTCAAAGTTTTGCACTCGTTGCGGTGTGGTCGCTACTCCCTTATTTGCGTTGCCCGCTGGCATCGGCGACTTTGGTCGGGGGATTCAGGGTCTTGCGTATGGCAAAATAGTCTTCCCGTGAGAGGGCTTTTCCGATGGCGCCGGCGGCCTCGCGGATTTGGTCGGGCGTTTTGATGCCGCAAATCGCAACGTGGATGCCGGGATGCATAAGGGTTGCCGCCAGCACAAGCTGGTAAAGGGTCACACCATATTTTTCGGCTATCGGACGCAAGTTCTGCACGCCTTCGCAGAGATGGCGGAACCGTTCTCCCTGGAAATCCGGGTGATTGGCGCGGAAATCACTGAACGTTTCATTCCCCTTGTATTTCCCTGTAAGCAGTCCCTTGTGCATGGGAGAATAGACCATAACCCCCACATTTTCCGCTTGGCAATACGGGAGGAGGTCGGATTCGATAGAGGGGTCGATGAGGCTGTATGCGGGTTGGATAACCGAGTAGTCGGCATATTGCCGTTGGGCACGAAGCTGTTCCACGTTATGGTTGCTCACGCCGAAGAAGCGGATTTTACCTTGGTGCCGCAAGTCGTGGAGCGTTTCGGCCACTTCCTCAAGCGGCGTGAGGGGGTCGAACATGTGGAGAAGGCACAGGTCGATCGTGTCGATGCCGAGGCGCTTCAGCGAGGCGTCGCAACGCTCGCGCAGGTGGGAAGAGGACAGGTCGGGGTAACGCGAGGCGTCGGGATTGAAGTGGTTGAACCACTTCGTGCAGATAACCAGCTCCTCGCGCGGCAATTCCTTAAGGGCTTCGCCCAACACCGTTTCCGCATAGCCGTCGCCGTACGCATCCGCGGTGTCGAAAAAATTGATCCCCAGATCGCAGGCGCACTTCATAGCGGCCAGCGCGTCTTCTTTCGACTGTTCGCCCCAGAAGCGCGGGCTGAGTTGCCAGGTGCCGAACGAGACGGGCGAAACGGAAAGGCCGCTGCGGCCAAGGGTTACATGTTCCATAGGTCCTCCTACCGGGTTTTGTGAGGGAATCTGGGTTCGAGCCGAGGCATCACTTCCATTGAAGTTGTCTTCCGGAGACTAATTATGGATATTCCGTGCACAGAGCGCAAGCGCGCGAGCCTGTCGGCGCTCATCCCGGACGTTTTGAGGCTGACCCGACGCAGAGTGTTCCATGGTTTGATGACAGACCGCATCCCAGGTATGATGGCGCCGTTTCTGGAAGTCTTTCAGAGGCCCGATGTTTTTTCAGTATATCTTGTAATTTCATTGGACTTTGTATGTGGGGTGACTCAATGAAGATGCGCGCATTTGTACTCCCATTTCTCGTTTTCGGCGCCGCGACGGGGGTTTGTCCAGATGCCATTGCGGAGGACCAGCCGCAGTGGGGCGAACGGCATTCGCGCAACATGGTGTCGAATGAAAACGGCCTCCCCCAGCATTTCGACCTTGCCACAGGCGAAAATATTACGTGGTCCGCCTCGCTAGGCAGCGATGCCTACGCATCTCCCGTGATCGCTTCGGGAAAGGTGTTGATCGGCGCGAATAACGCCCAGCCGCGGGACCCCCGGCATCAGGGCGACCGCGCCGTCTTGCTCTGTCTGAATGAAACCGACGGCAGTCTTGTGTGGCAACTCGTGGTGCCGCGCCTGGAAGGCGATCGCTATCTCGATTGGCCTAACGTGGGCATGTGCTCGCCCCCGACGGTTGAGGGAGACCATGTCTACACTGTTACGAACCGGTACGAAGTGGTGTGCCTCGATTTGAACGGCCAGGCGAACGGTAATGACGGGCCCTACAGGGATGAAGGGCAGCATATGGCCCTCCAGGGCGAGCCGCCCGTGGAGGTGACGGCACTCGATGCGGACATTCTCTGGCTGACGGACATGAAAGAAGCCGTGGGCATGTATCCACACGATTCCGCCCACTGTTCACTCCTGCTTGATGGCGCCTATTTGTACGCGAACACCTGCAACGGGGTGGACAACACGCACAAGGTAATCCGTAGGCCCGACGCTCCGAGCCTGATCGCCCTCGATAAG
>JAWODE010000315.1:0-5228 GCA_046483455.1 Candidatus Hydrogenedentota bacterium
CATGACCATCCGCCGTAATATTTTCCACGACCTCCCCACCAGCAGGGGGAGTCGCAACCAGAGCGCCATCATGTTCGTCAACAGCCACGGCCGCCTCGGCGAGCACATCGCCATCCAGGACAACGTCTTTCGCGATATCAACGGATACGCCGTCATCTCCTATACAACGCGCAAGGTCCTGTTCGAGAACAACCTGATCGAGGACTGTGACAGCCGCAGCCCGGGTATCGGCCCGAAGATGGACAACCAGATGTGGTTCATCCGGGCCAACACTGCTCGGCGAATCAAGAATCAGCGCGTGGTCTGGCTCTACAACGCCGGCGCGCGCACCGCAGACCAGGAGGTCTCGTACAACCTCGTCGATACGCCTGACGCCGGCGCCGCGTTCATCGCCAATCAATCCGCGAGCAAGGTAACCGGAAAGGCCTACGTCTTCCGCAACACGTTCGCGGGCCCGGCGGTCTTCGTCCGCGTACTGCCGACCCAAGGCCCGTTCTACGTATACGACAACGTGTTCGTGCGCGAGGAGGGCAAGCCCGCACTGACATTCCGGAACAAGTGCGATCTCTCCCGGACCGTCGAGTTCGACAATCTCGTCGTCCGCCCCGACCAGGTGGACGACCGGCTCCGCCTAAAGGGCGACGTAGCACGATACGCCGGTACGCGGGGCTACGAGTCCCGCAAGACATCGCCGCCCTCGCCCAAGCCGGCGCGAGACAAGGGAAAACAAAGCGCCCGATAACCGGCGCGCCGAAAAGCACGAAAAAGAGGACAGGGGCGCCGGGTCAGGTGCAGCGGTCGCTTGGTTGGGAGCTGATCGCGGTGTCGGGCCGCTGAGCGGTTTGCCCGCGAGGCGGCGAAGCTGTTGTTCGGCGACAAGAGGCGGCGGGTTTCGCCCTCGCACATTGGATTGTCTGCCCGGCGCCATCATGATATAATTTCCGTCTGCTATGTCGCCTCGCAGCCACAGAACATCGTCAGTCTCCGCTCGCCTGCTGCTCTCCAGGCGGGCGAGGCGGACAGCCCGGAGACGGCGCCGTATACGTCCGTTTTTCAGCGGATCCAGGCGGAGGGGCAGCGGAAGAACGCGCGGGATCGAGCGGACGGCTGGATGGCCGAACTGACGGTGCAACCGGAGAACACGGCGACGCACGCGCTGGCGGACACCTCGCGCACCGGCCGTCGGGCGTCCGACATGGGGATTCTGCCGATGTCCCTGGATTCCTACCAGCGGCTGCTCGATTGGACCGCCCGGCTGATCCAATCCGGCGAGCGGTCGACGATCCCCAAGGACCTCGCCGCGATCTTGGATCACATGAACATCGAGCAAGAGGCTTGGTTGGACACGGTGCGGGGGTACGACGACCTGTTTGGTCACGTCGTGGGCTCGTGTGCCTCGATGGGCGAGGCCGCGAAGCGGATGGAGGCCTCCCAGTTGAAGGGTCCCGCCGCGAGCCACCGCGTGTTCAAATAGCCCACATCTTCCGCCCCAGCGTGCCGCGTTTCACTCCGACGTTTGGCGTAACGGGTCGGTGATTAGTGTGCGGTGTTGCTGTCTCGAGGACGCTGACGGACACACGTCATTTTTTTGACTGGGACGCCAGTCTCCCATCTCGGTGCGCGCTGCTCGTGATTCCCATCACGCGTACTGCCTCCCCCGTGCCCTCCCGATGCATCCTCTCGCCCCTTGCCCCCGCATTTTGCCGCCTCCTCCCCTGACATCGCGCCTTCCGGCGACTATTACGCTCTGCCAATGCTTGACCAAGCTCGCAAACCCACGGCGAAAACCAGGCCAAGAATCAGCCCAAGAATCAGCCTGTCTGCTTTCGTCAGTGCCCCCGCTTCGCGTTCGCGGCGCGAACGGATCCCGGCATTAGATTCAATCCGGCCAAAACCCCGGCCCCCAGGACGCTGTTGCCAATAAACTCGCGGCGGTTTATCTTCCTGGCCTGGCGCGCATTCATAGTCATTCCCCTTTTCTTCTTCTTTCTTCTTCCAGTAGCATACGATTTTGCCATATCGGCGGTCGACAATCAAGCATCCTTTGGTATTAATACAGCTTCGTTAATCCACAACTTGCGGACGCAAGGCGCATTCCTTGTTAGTTCCCGGCGCGGGGAAGGCGAAACACGCTTTGTCAGGATAAAACCCCTGTCAATTTTGCTGCCCGCCTATTATTTCGACATCGGCCCGTCGTTCATCCGGCGTAACCTTCAAATCGATGATCTTGCCGTTCTCGACCTGGCCTTGAACTGTGGTCCTGTATGGCGCGTGCAGTTTGAACTCGCAATCCCAATCCTTCGGCCAGGCGGGGAGCAAAAAGATCTTCTGTCCGGCGGTCTGCATCAGCATGGCCTGGAAGGTTTTCATCAGCACGCCGCCGTGATCCTGGTCCGGCACCCAGTCGTAGTTCGGCCCCCAGAATGCAGGGAAGCGGGAGCCCCTGTCGTTGTTGCGAGCGCGCTCGACCAAACCGCGGCGGGCGCCTTCAGCCCGGCCGAGATATGCCATGAAAATATCGTCCTGCCTCCATCCGAAATGCCCGCGATCCCAGCGGTGCTTGAGCGCGTTGACGCCGAGTTCGCGGTTGTCCTTCTCAAAGGCGCAGAGCCTGAAGGGGAAGACCGCATACAATTCCGGATTTTCGCTATTCTTTTTCTGTTTGAAGATTTCCGCGGGGGCATAGGCTTCGCCGGAGGATGTGTCGCGGGTGGGCAGCGGCGGGAGTTTTGCAAGAAACTGCTCCCAGTATGCCCGTGACGCCGCCGGAGTAACGGAATCCGGCAGGGCGAGCAGGCGCATCGCAATGGCCCGCAAGCCGGCCAGTTCCGACATTGGGTTGGTGCAGTCCCACCAGGTTTCGAGCGCCTGCGATGGATGCATCACCAGTTTGCCGTCGACGTTCGTTTTGTAATACTTTTCGAAAAAGCGCATAACGGCAGCGGCGGTCGGGACGATGCGCTCGCGGAGCAGCTTTTCGTCGAGCGTATACTCGTAGTTGTCGAGCATCATCCAGACCAGTTCCGGACCGGCCACCCACTCCCACTTGTGGTAGCGGGACTTCTGCAAGGGATCCTGGCGCTCCGACACCGGTTTCCATCCATAGCTCTCGTTGAACACATCACCCCAAAAATGCACGCATTCGATGTAATAGGCGGCGTTGTCGAAGCCGAAATACTGCTTGGTTCGATACCTGTTCAACGGCAGGAAATCGTCCACATACATCCGCCACAACGGCTCCATCATCTCGAAATCGCCGCTGGCGCACATGCTCATATACGGCAGCCGCGTGTTCATCCACCAGTAGCCCGGCCCCCAGCGGCGGTAATCGGCATCCCCGGGTTTTCCGGGGTGGGCAACAGTGAAGAGCGAGCCGTTGAACTTGATCGGATAGCGTCCCCGGCCGGCGCAGGCGGTGATGAAGCGCTGCAGTGCATACATCCGGCTCACATACTCCGCATCGTCGTTCTGGGAAGGCGCGGCCACGATGCGATCCTTGCCGTCGACGCTCACTCGCCAGTTCTCCGTGTCGGCTGTCAGGACAACCCGTACCCACTCGCCAGCCTTGAGCGCATTCTTGACTGAATATTCCTGGGAACCCACAATCAGACGCAACGGATTGCCTGGACACGTGTCGAGCAGAAAGCCGTCCTGGCCGCCGGGCGTGATCTTGTCGAATATCCGACCAGACTCCCCCGCTACCGGCTTGACCTCCGCTTCGAGCCTCAGGGGTTCGGCAATCTTTTCCGGCACACGGACATTCCGCATTTCCCCGCGGAACTTGTTCTGCCCGTCCTGGTCTTCGCCCACCCGCAAAGGGTGATCGTTGGGAGGCACGACCTCCGAGCCGGCAGTGGACTCGGCGCGGATCCAGCTTCGATTCCAGAAATCCGCCCACCATTTCCTGTGGGCCGCCAGATCGGCATCGGTGGCCGGCCGGGCAAGCTCGTCCATCGCCTGCAGCCATTTCTCGGGTGTAGAGGGATGCTGCGTGAGGACATGGATATCGAAATTGCCGTCCGCGGAGCGCAGGCGCGTGTCGTCCAGGCGTTTGGCATTCGGGGCTGTGACGAGTGCGCCGAAGATGCGGTGAAGCAGAGGATCTTCGCGAGGGTATCCCGTCATGCCCTGCACCTCGGCGTGAATGGCGGGGCCCACGGATTTAGTATTGTAGTGATACCAGCCGATGCGGTCTTCCAATCCCGTCAGCACGGTATCAGGCTCCACAATAGTGGGCGCATGCATATTGTCGGGCTTCGAGCGATCCATCATCACATCGCTGCATTCGATGCTCGGCAGTGTGTACGGCTCATTTCTCCACAGCTCGATGGATGCCAAGGCGGAAAGAGGCTCGGCCGATTCTGTGCGGACATGGATTACCGGCCGGTTCGCGTCGACCCAAACCCGCAATGTCGCGGCGTCCCCGTAACGGACCTTCATCGTGGCGTCCACCAGCGACAATTCCTGGCGGAAGGGCGTGGTCGGCGGCGCGGGATCGAGCTTCACCCGCAGCTTGCCGAGTTTAAGGAGACGGGCGTTGTCGCCCCAGCTGTCGGTCTTGCCAATATAGAAGAGGAGATCGCCATTCGGCTCCACCCAGGCATTCAGGGCGATGTCGCCGTTGCCCAGCGGCATCGAACCGCGGCAATCCCTGCTCGGGGACTCCCAGACCACAACATTGCAATCGCTCGCCCGTTCGTTTCCATCCCCGGCAACAAGAACAGTCGCAACTCCAAGCGAAAGCAGACAGATCATCAATATTTTCTTCATAATAAAACGCCAAACTAAACTTTCCAATCCAAAGCGGCTACGCAGCAAAGTATCCATTAAGCCATCTCCAGAAAAAAAGTTGGCAAATTCTCTCCGCAAGCATCAACCCTTCCTCCCGCAATCATGCCTTTGCTTTCTCTTGTGCTGCCATGGCTACCCTTAGAATACAACTTTCCCTAATTCGGCTGAAATTACACCTTTCGGGGAGGGGGGGCAATACATTTTCATAAAAAATACCATCCTTCCCGTGAAATATATTCCATACCGTGCTCTCCGTTCAGATGGCGGCTTTTCGGTACAACACAATGGGTTGCCATGCGAGTGTATGAGCATGGGCAACGCCTATCTGCGTTGGGCCTTCGGGCACGCCGCCGTCTGCCACTCGACCCCGTCGCTGGAACGAATAACCCGTCCCCGACCGGTCGGATGATTACCGTGGATTTCGCCTTCCCGAAAAC
>JAWODE010000322.1:0-3997 GCA_046483455.1 Candidatus Hydrogenedentota bacterium
CTCGACAGGAAGCACTGCTGAACCGTTATCTGAGACTTCATAAATGCCGAAATGCACGGGGACGTGTTTGCCCGCGCTCGGGACAACGAGGTGACGCGACCCAAACCGGGCGATATCGTGGGGCGAATGGAGATTGCCGAGGGCACGCGTGTTTAGTGCGCCGGTGAATTGCGGGTCGTGGGGGTTGGTTATGTCGAATACATCGAGGTAACCGGATTTGTTCGCCGCAATCGCCACTTTCCCCCAGTGAATCATGCCATTGATGCGCGCCACCTTTTTATGGCGCACGCGCGCAGTGATCCTTGGCGCGGCGGGGTCCGAAATGTCAATAGCAAGCAGATCGTCGCAGCCAAGCAAGCAAGTGTTGCCCACGAGGAGTACGGTTTCCGCGTTATGGAGTCCCTCGTTGTCCTCTTCACTCAGGGTGCTCAGTACGGAGGGCTTCGTGGGGTCCGAAATGTCGAGAACGGCGAACCGGCCCGCCCTCCGGCCAAGAGACTGGTTCGCCTTACCCGCTACGAACGCCAGGGAACCCCGGATTTCGATATCGTGGGCGCCGATAAGCCCTTCGTGCTCCAGAATGGAGACGAATTCAAAGGCGGGGGCGTCTGCTACGCCCGCTAAGGACGTGACTGCCGGGAGATATGCCGGCGCGAACGCCGCGCATGCCAAACCTTTCAGGAAGTTCCGGCGGGTTGATTTCAACATAGGTAGCTTATCATGAGCCGCTCGGCTCACCCCCGGACCATGAAAATGAGACTGACCGCCCGGAGCGGCGGTCCCACACCGGAAATCCGATACTTTTCGAGGCAGTGCCATTGGTTTACCCCCGCTCTCATTGGAACAAAGCCTATTCTTTCTTCGCGAGCATATGCGGTAAAGGTCCGCGAAGGCAAACGAATTGCGCAAGGGTGGGATAATCTGAATCAATCTAATGTGCCCCCTCAAGCAGCTCCATTGGAGACCGGGAAATACTTCAGCATCGAGCGCCGAGCGTTGTAGTGAGCATCTGAGTCTTGCGACTACAAAAGTGGTGCTGTCTTTCCGGGAAGCTGTTTGGGAAAAGTAGAATACGCTGCTCGTAATTGATTACCATCGCCCATCGTGTTAACAGGCGAGAAAAAATCATGATCGAGTTCATACCCATCGGCATTATCCACACGCCGTTCACGCAGCTCGAGGGCTTACCGACTCAACCCGCGCGAGCGCAAGGCGTGCGTGGGACGGTCGAGGTGTTCGAGGAATACCGCGCGGGCCTCAAAGACCTCGACGGATTCTCCCACATTATCCTGCTCTGGCATTTACATTGCAGCGAAGGGTTCCGGCTCGAGGTCGTACCGTCGAAAGATACGGTACCCCGTGGCCTTTTCTCGACGCGCGCCCCGCGACGCCCGAATCCCATCGGACTATCGGTGGTGCAGCTCGAAGGTATCGAAAATGGTGTATTGCATATCCGAAATGTGGACATGCTGGACGGCACACCTCTGCTGGACATCAAGCCCTACGTACCGGAGTTCGAGGGCACTCAAAAGTTTCGCACCGGCTGGGTCGGGCAAACAAAAGAGAACATTTCGGACAGATAAACGGTCCGCTTTAGCAACGGGTATGGCAGAAAGCCGATTCTTAGTCGAAATTCCTATATACCAACAGGTTGTGCAATAGACGACAATAGGAGAAAAACGATGGTAGGAGAATCCGGCGTCAATTCAGCATATCATTGGGTGGATGTATCGATGCCTTTGTTCGAAGGAATGACCGGATGGCCGGAAAACCCGCCGTTTGAGATGTCGGCAATATCGCGCATATCCGATGGGGATATGGCCAACGTTTCAAATTTGGCGATGACAACCCATACGGGAACGCATATCGATGCGCCGTATCACTTCTGCTCAACGGGAGCCAGGGTTCATGAGTTGGAACCGGAGTTATTTTTTGGCCCGGCGGGTGTTTTGGAGATCAAGACCGACGACCCGATGATCAGGCCGGTCGATTTGGGGAATGAAAACCTCCCCTCGCGGTTGTTGCTCAAGACAAGGAATGCTGCATTTGCGGGAGACACAGCATTTCACCCGGATTTTTCGGGATTGACCTCTGAAGCGGCAGCACGTATCGTTGCTGAAGGTGTACAATTAGTAGGCATAGACTATCTCTCCATTGCCCCCGTTGGGGAAGGCTGCGAAGCGACTCACCGCATCCTTCTGGAAGCTGGAGTGGTGGTGGTGGAAGGCTTAGACTTGCGGGAGGTTCCAACGGGGACATGGGAATTCGTCGTGCTGCCTTTGGCGATACAGAACGGGGATGGCGCGCCCTGCAGGGCGTTCGTCGGAATGGAGGCAAAAGATGGCTGACCGGCACAGTATGAAAGACGTGCTTGCGGTGGTCCTGGCGGGCGGCGCGGGCGAACGCCTGTATCCCCTGACGCGCAACGAAGCCAAGCCGGCCGTCCATTTTGGCGGAATGTACCGCATCATCGATTTCACTCTCTCGAATTGCATCAACTCGCAAGTCCGAAAAATTCTGGTCTTGGTGCAATACAAATCGCTGTCGCTGATTCGGCATATCCACTCTGCGTGGAACCTGTCGTACCCCGAGTGGAGCGAGTTTATCGAGGTGATTCCGGCTCAGATGCGCACAGGGGAAAACTGGTATCTGGGCACCGCGGATGCCATCTACCAGAACCTTTACTCGATCGAGCCGATCGACTGTCGCGAAGTGATGGTTTTGTCGGGGGACCATATCTACAAAATGGACTATCAGAAAATGGTGGCCTTCCACCGCGCCAAAGGCGCCTCCGTAACGCTCGCCGGTTTGGAAGTTCCTTTGGGCGATGCAAGCCGCTTTGGCATCTTGGAAGTCGATTCTGAAAACCGCGTGATGGACTTTCTGGAAAAGCCTGAAAAACCACGTCCCTCTCCCCAGAATCCAACGACGACGCTGGCCTCAATGGGTGTCTACCTCTTTGACAAGGATACGCTGATGCGGGCCTGTTACGAAGATGCGGAGTGTATGAGTTCGCATGATTTTGGTAAGGACATCATCCCGCGGCTCATCGAAACCGACCCCGTATATGTCTATCCTTTCGTAGATGAAAACCGGAAAGAGGCTGAATACTGGCGGGATGTAGGCACATTGGACTCATTTTGGGAAACAAACATGGATTTCGTCGCGGTGGACCCCTTATTCAATTTATACGACCGGCAATGGCCCGTGCGTACAAAGCCGCCTATGGCTCCACCGGCGAAATTCGTGTTTGCGGACGAGGGCATCCGTTTTGGGGTGGCAATAGACTCGATTGTGAGCCCGGGCTGTATTATCAGCGGCGGTATGGTAAGACGAAGCGTGCTCTCCCCCGAAGTGCGCGTCAATAGTTATTCGTACGTGGAAGAGTGCATCCTGATGCCCGAAGTATCTATCGGCCGACGGGCACGTGTTCGTAAAGCCATTATTGACATGGGGGTAAATGTGCCGGAGGACGCGGTAATCGGGTACGATCCGGAAGAAGATAGGAGGCGGTTCCGCGTCACCCCACGTGGCGTGATTGTGGTGGAACCCGAAGATTTCGTTCGGCTGGCGGGGGTGGAAACGGGAGGAGATTCCATCTCGCAAGTAGCTGAGCAATAATTATTTGTACTTTTGAAGGCCGTGGATGAACACGAAAAAGCTACTCGAACCGGCAAAATGAGAGTTTTTAGGAACTTTTCCCCTTTTTGAGGCATAATAGTGGGTGGTGATGTTTGCCTTAACAAGCCGGGAAGGAGCAAATGATGCAAGCCTTACTCATATTTCTGGTTGCGATGAGCCCGGAAGCCGAGATTCGTGAACACGCGGATGCCATTTTGTCAAAACAGCTCGACGACGGTGCGATTATCCACCAGCAATCGGACGACGAGATTACCATTTCGCCGTATTTTGGCAACTATGCCGCGCTGGGCCTGTTTGACGCGTAGCAGGTGACGGGTGACGAAAAATATCTCGAAGGCGGCATCAAATGGACGGA
>JAWODE010000460.1:0-3395 GCA_046483455.1 Candidatus Hydrogenedentota bacterium
CGAAAACTTCGCGTTGGTCGCGGATTATATCATCGTCCCCCGCTGCCTCCAGCGCGGGGACGCTACCTCCAGCAAGCGGCTCGCTCGACCCGTTCGTCTCTCCGGTCTCCGCCATTCCTGTCTGCCCCACCGTTCCGCTGGAACTCCGAAGCACATCGGCACACATCTGGAGCGGAACCCAATGCAGGATCAGAGACTGTTGAGCGTCGCCTTTCTCCTGCTGGCTGCCGTTGAAGACCGCCGGGGCGACGTTCGAGAACACGCTGCGCGATCCACGCCGAGCGGGAACGAAAGCTCGCCACCGCCCGCGAGGCCCGCAAGGTACGCCGTAACGAATCGGGCTGCGAACCCTTGACAGGGCGGAAGGAGGTGAGCATAATTCAGTCGGGCGGTGAACCCTTGACAGGGCGGAAGGAGGTGAGCACAATTCAGTCGGGCGGTGAAACGGACGCGGGCACTGCTGGAGAGCAACCCGCCAGGGATAGCCGGCCGGGCCGACGGACGTCCGTCACGGGGCATCTTCGGATTCCCCGGGCCCTCTTGCCGCCGAGTCGACGGAAGGCGTGTGCATTGCACGTAGCAAAGCATGTCCAGAGGCCCTGATGCCTGAGAAAACTCCGGGTCTGGGGCGGAGCCCCAGGTCGTTGCGGCGGGCGAACCTCGTGATTCCGAGAGGCTCGCGGGTGTTCCCGAGTCTTTTATTTCTGAACCGCGTTTGTCCAATTCACGCTGAACCAGGACAGTGGCCCGGCTGGCAGTGTTGATTGTAGTGCTGGCAACGACGGAACAAGCCCTGAGAACACTACGAAATTATCGGTCACGCCGCGATTGGCATGGGAGCGCACTCGACCTATATTCACATTGCACGTGGAACTAACTTCGGTGTCGCCATTGTCAGGAGCAGAAATCGTGATGCTGAACGTTGATCACGAGCCACCGCGCCACGGCGCCGAGCATGTAACCAGGAGGGCGGAAAGGGGTCGAATTGCGTGTGACGCAGCCGTGGTCGTGTTGAAATGCCGAGCCGCCGGCCAGTCGCATGAGAACAAGAGCAGAGCTGTGGCGACAGTCCGCCAGGGTTGCGGACGGATCAAAGGCAGATAGCAGGAGGAGGAGAGTCTCATGTCGGAAAGCATGCAGGAAATGATGAGGCAGATGTGGGCGTATGTGCCGAACCTGATCGGGGCGTTGTTGATTCTCGTTGTGGGCTGGATCGTCGCGGTGGCCGTTGCCGCCGTCGTGCGCAAGATCCTTCGCACTACTTCCCTGGACGAGAAGATCGCCAAGTGGTTCCTCGGTGAGCAGCGCGCCAAGAAGGCGAACGTGGAACAGATCGCCGGAAAGATCGTCTTCTACCTTGTCCTGGTGCTCGTCCTCGTCGCGTTCTTCCAGGCGTTGGGCCTCACCCTGGCGACGACGCCGCTGAACAACATGCTGACACAGGTCTTTGCGTTCATCCCCAAACTGGCGGGTGCCGTGGCGTTGTTGCTGGTTGCGTGGCTGGTGGCCAGCGGTATGCGCCTGATGGTATCGCGGGGCATCCGCGCGGCCAAGCTGGACGAGCGTCTGGGCGAAGAGGCCGAAGGCGGGAAGCCGTCCTTGTCGGCGTCACTGGGCAGTGTCGTGTACTGGCTGGTGTTCCTGCTGTTCCTGCCCGCCGTCCTCGGAGCTCTCGAGCTGGAAGGCCTGTTGACCCCCGTCAGGGCGATGACGCAACAGTTCCTCGAGTTCCTGCCGAACGTGTTTGGTGCGGTGCTGATCGTCGTACTTGGCTGGTTTGCTGCTCGCATCGTGCAGCAGGTGGTGACCAACCTGCTGGCCGCGGTCGGGGCCGACGCTCTCAGCGAGAAGGTCGGGCTGGCCAAGGCTTTGGGTCAGGCCAAGCTTTCCCGCGCGCTCGGGCTGGTGGTTCAGGTCCTTATCCTGATCCCGGTATTTATCGCGGCTCTCAACGCGCTTCAGCTTGAAGCGGTGACTCGCCCCACCAGCAACATGCTGGATGTGGTTCTGGGCGCGGTTCCCGCGATCTTCGCCGCGGCGCTCATTCTGCTCTTCTCGTATGTGGTGGGCCGGCTCGTGGCGGCCGTCGCATCCCGCCTGTTGGCCGGGGTCGGATTCGATTCAATTCTCGCAACTCTGGGGCTGGGCAAAGTGGATCTGACGGAAGGCAGCAAGACCCCCTCGGACGTTGTCGGCTACGTGATTATGGTGGTCGTGATGCTGTTCGCTTCCCTGGAGGCGGCAAGGGTCCTTGGCTTCGTCGCGTTCGCCGGACTCTTGGCCGAGTTCACGGTATTCGCCGGGCAGGTATTGCTTGGCGTTGTGATCCTGGCGATCGGGCTCTGGCTGGCCAATCTGGCGGCCAAGGCGATCGAGGCCACCGATAAGCCGAAAGCTGCGACATTGGCGATGGCCGCGCGCGTGGCGATCCTTGTTCTCACCACCGCAGTCGCCCTTCGGCAGATGGGCCTGGGCGACGAGATCATCAGTCTTGGATTCGGGCTCCTGCTTGGCGCAGCGGCCGTGGCGGCGGCTATCGCGTTCGGAATCGGCGGCCGGGATGTTGCGAAGCGCAAGCTGGAAGAATGGCTGTAACCGGCGTGCCGGCCCTGTGGTGCAATACTGACCACAAGCGGTCCGGGTGCATTCTGCGGTGAAGCAGGCCGGAAGGCGAACGGCGATTTTGGAAAGGAGGGAATCGGAAGAAACCAGGTTAGGGCGCAGCACATAACGCCCGCCCGGAGGCGGGGTCTTGAAAACACGGTACTTTTGAATAAGGAGACGTCCCATGAAATATATCTGTTGTCTCGCCATAATCGCAGGGTTGTGCTGTGCGACGGGATGCAGCACCACGAGATCGGCCAAAGATTACAGCGGCCTTGCAATCCCGGAAGGCGCGCCCAAAGCGCATATCAACACGACGAATGTCGGCCTCCATCTGCTTTTCTCTTCGCCGCTCGTCGGCGACGCCACCCTCCGGATTGAATTTGGTGAAGGATTGATACAATCAGACAGTTTACAAGACTTTTATGATCGGTTAGCAAGTTTACTATCAAAAAGAATATTAGCGAGAGCTCGTAAAGGCTTTTATAAGTCATACCATAATCAAAATAGAAAGTTAAATTACATAAGAGGACGTATTCAAGGACGATCTGACAGACGTCTCGGTGATCGTTTGGCCACTCAGCGTCTTCAGATTCGATGCGACTGGCAGCCGGTGGTGGATGAAAGTGTGCCCGTTCGTTATGTGTGTTTGGGTGCCGATCCCATCGACATTTCCACGTATCGTCTTTGTGGGTCTCCTGATAATGGACATTGAAATCCTCGTTTCGGTACCAGCGGATCTCAAAACGCGCAGACACCTCTCCTGGATAGTAGTCGTCGGAAAAATCAAC
>JAWODE010000542.1:0-10323 GCA_046483455.1 Candidatus Hydrogenedentota bacterium
GTGCCCGCTCGCGCTGTTTCGCCGACAAGCCATGTGCTTCTTCGATTAGGATTTCGTCCGTCTCGCGATTCAGGAGGGTCAACGTACCCCGAACCATGCCTGTATGTTTCGCGATGGCTTTGAGAATAGACCCCACTTCGTCCCGCAAGTCCATGCTGCGGTCCAGGATCTGACTGATATCAAAAAGCAGCTCCAGTTCGGCGCGTTGGTGTTGTTTGTCGTCTTGACGGACTTTTTCCGGCATATAATCTTCACTTTCTCGTATTTTTGAGCGGCAAAAAGTACAAAAACGTAAAAGCTATCCATGTATCTTACAGAATTGTATGAAATCCTCGCCGTGTATTCAAATATGTTTGCTTCTTACGGGAGCGTTTTTTGTGGTGGAGCCGGTGTATTTCGAAGGCACGTCCAATGATCGAAGGCGATGCTTTGCAATTACGGTGTCGCCACTATTGACGAATATGAGACGTGGGTTGCGGTGCGCGAAGGGATACGCAAGGCCGATGAGATCACTGAGGGTGGGGATGGCAGTATCTTCCTTGGCCGTATCCGCTGGAAGAAGCCAACCGCCGTGCCTTTTCTCCAGACGCCTGGCGAATCTCCTGACTATCCTGTGGCGGATATCGTTGACCAAAGGCGATTACCAGCAAAACCGTATAGTCGCCAATCCCCGCGCCGGAACCTCAACGATGAATCCGGTGTCGTCATTCATCTTGATGGGTTCGAGGGCTTGTTCGTCCAGGGTGCAGCGTTCGACTGTTTTAAGACCGATGCTGAACTGGACGCTTTCCTGGACCGGCTTCTCGGTGGGGTTCCACAAGCGCAGGATGCCCCCGTTGCCATCCGCCGCGGGTTTCAAGGCCGTGACCACGGTTCGATTATTTAGTAGACGGCAGAACGAAGTGGTTTCCGGCAGGGTTTCGGATTCGTGTGTGCGAATTCCTGTTTGTGCTTCCTGAACCATCCGAAGGGCGGCTACGGCATCGAACGGGGCGGCAAACGGATAGAGGAGATATTCAAATTCCAAAGGCTGCAGGAGTTGTCCGTCGGGTTCGCCAGGCGTGCCGACGGTTTGGTACGTCGAGCGGAATAGTGTAAGAGCCAGTATACGCTCCGGCGTCTGCGTAACTTCGTATTCGTGCAGCCCCGCGGGACAGAGCACCGCTAAGCCATGTTTGGCTTCCTGAATGCCGAAAAAGCGCGCGAAGGCCGTTTCTGGATTCACACGCTCATGCCACCCGGCGGTCTCGGGCGGAATATCGACGGCGCGTTCGACCACTGCAAAGGGTGTTTCAGCAAAGGAGGTTTCCGCGGCGATAGGTGTCGGGAAAAGCACGCGAAGACGATGGTCTTGAACGTTGTTTTCCACGCGTGTCTTCACCCGAACGTACGGTGCATCTTTCTCGACAAAGAGGCGGTCCGTTACGCGCAGGGAGACGCGACTTTCCGACCGTTTGTGGGTTTTGTGGTCCGTTGCAGCCGGCAGTTCAAACTCCCGCTCGATGCGAAACACCGTGCGCAAGGGGCCCTCTTCCTCGACAGCCGCCGTCACGCGCGTGCCAGGTGACTTGTAGGCGATGTCGTTTGTAAGCCCGCCGCGTGTCCAGCCATCGCCGCAATCTCCCGTGTCTTCATACAGAAATAGAGAGTCGTATGCTGCGCCGGTGGCGGTGCTTACCAGCGAGGCGGTCCCATCGGGATGAACGGTCAAGGTAAGACGGTCCGTAGACGCCGTCATTGGACCACTAAGCAAACTGCCAAAGTTACGGTTGGACTCCTCCATTGGCTCTATGCGTAACCCTGTAAACCCGCAGGCAGGAAGCGTCATTTCAACGGCTACGCGATACAGGTCGCCGTTAAAAGCGTCGCGTCGTCCATTGGCTTTGAGTCGCTTGTGCACCGTGTCATGTTCTATCCCCACGAATTGGTATGGGATGCGCTCGCCGTCTTTGTTCACGAGGCGGAACCGGTTGACCGCTTCACCCGAGAGCAGTCCGTCGACATACTTCGGCGTGAAATCCTTCGCAAACGGCAATGCGATGTCGAAGACCGCGGTGCGCTCGTAGGGGAGAGAGTTATAGACTACGGTATTCGCCAGAGCAGGGTCCGTTTCACTTGCCTGACCCAACTCCGCGGTGATGCGTCGGAGCAATCCGTCCGTTAGCATGCGGCATTGATCGAAGCGGAACCGCATATCGCGATGTACCTGGTCCACACTGCACCCGCAAATCGAATCGTGGGGATGATTTTTCAAGAGGTATTCCCATGCCAACTCGAGGTAATGGAGGTTCGGACGACGGCCGTGCATTTGCGAGATCAATGCAAGGGGCTCCGCCCAATGTTCAAGCAATGCCTGGCATTCGTCATTTGCTTTTTTAAGCGGATACCGCGATGAGATCGTGTGCACGATCAGGTACTGTCCGCCCCGGCTGGTCGTGCGGCACGGTTCCCGCAGTTCGCCCGTGCGTTCGGGCATCGCATCGGCATGGGCGGCCATCTCTTGCCCGAATTCCTCCAATGATGCCCACACGAACTCGACGTTGGGATACCGCTCTTGCAGTTTTTTGAGAATGGCAAAGCTTCGTTTGTCGGGGGGAAAGTGATCGATCGCGTCCAACAGCAGCGCGAGCGGAAGCGTGCTTCGCTCTTGCTCTTCCTTGAAATACGGTTCGAAGTGGTCTTTGAACAAACGGTCGGGCAACTCATCTCCTTCGATCTTGTTGCGGAATTTGAAGAGGAAGGGCGCGTAGCTACCATCGTCGCGCAATTTGTATGTGGGCATTTTGCTTCCGTCCGGACCGACCCACAGGAAGAACGCGGGATAATTTTCGTCCTGGGTTCCCCGCCAGCAGATCCCTGCCTGAAGTCCTAGTCCCGTCATAATCATCGGAAGCGCCGCGATGTGACCGAATTGGTCCGGCGTGTAGGCGAAATTCATGGCGGGTACGCCCAGCTTGCGGCAAACCGCCCGCCCTTTCATGATGTTTCGAATATAACTTTCCCCCGAGATCAGCCACTCATCGGGCAGCACATACCATGGGCCGGCCACAATGCGCCCCGCGTTCATTAAGGTTGTCAGACGTTCCTTGTTTTCCGGGCGTATCAGGAGGTAGTCCTCGAGCACCACTGCTTGTCCATCGAGATGGAAGCATTTGTAATCCGGCTGCTCCTCGAGGAGGTCGAGGAGGTCGTCAATGAGTTCGACGAGCCACATGCGGAACTCCTGAAACGGCTCGTACCATTCGCGATCCCAATGGGTCCCCGGGCAATAGTATGCGCGCATCGACTTTGCTCGTCCTTTCTATGAACCGGTGGATTGCGTTTCACTTTCCTTTTTACGAGGCGAAGAATACTGTCAGGATGGCAAAACGAGCCTTGTCCTCAATAGAGAATCCGGCATTCGGGGAGTGCCTCTTGCAACTCGACCCATCCATCCGGCGAGATTCTAGTCTGGCGAATATCGAGTTGTTTGAGCCCCGTCAAATGCTTAATGGGTTCAAGGCTTTGGTCCTTAACTTTGATGTTCCACAAGCTCAATACCTGGATGTCGTCCGGGTCGAGTTCGAGAAGCGGCTTCAGGTGATACTTTTCCATCTGAAGTTTGACATCCTGGTTTGGCGGGATGCCAACTTTCCCTTTCGCTATCCCAACGCGTTCCCATGGGGCGCGCTCCAAGGCCCCCTTCCTGCGGAGGTATACCGAGCCGAGGCTTTCGTCTTCGGGAAACGCGATTACCTTAGCCACCTCGTTTCCGAAAACCGGCTTGACAACTTCCTCTTTTTCAGCGATCTCTTCGGCTTTCTCGACCGTTTCTGGGGGTGTCTCGGACGATTGCTCTGTCTCCGCGGGTTTTTCGGGAGCGGCGGTTCCGTCTTCTCCCTCCGTTTCTTCCGCGGCACCCTCGCCCGTCGTTTCGATCGCTTCCGCCGGTTGTTCCTCGGCCCCGCCAGCCTCGGGTTCTACTTGCGGCTCTTCAGATTCGGTCTCGGCTGTATCATCCTCCTCCTCGTTCTCGAGCCCGAAACCTTTCATGATGTCGTTTGTAAGCAAATCGCCCGAACTTGTAAAAGAATCCCCCGCGGGCACATCGACGGAAGGCATGCCCTCTCCAAATGGGGAGGCCCCCATTTGGGCGAGCATTTCAGGGGTCGCCTGCGCGAGCATTTCCTTCATCATCTTTGCTGTTTCCACGAAATCAGTGTTTTCCAATTGCTGGCGCATCGCTGCTACAAATTGCATTTCTTGTGGCGTCGAGGCCTGCTGTTCCATCAATTGCAAGCCGGTTTTGGCCTGGCTCTCGAGCAGTTCCGCCAATTGCGCTGTATCCATTTTCGCCATGGCCTTGACTTGTTCCGAGGGGTCCATGGCTTCAAGCTTAGCCATGAGGGCTTCCGGAGACTGGGGTTGTTCTGGAGGCGATGCTTCCGCGGGTACTTCGTCTTTGTTTGCCGCGGCCGTTTCTTCTGCTTCGGTTTCCGGAGGCTCTTTCTCCGTCGGCGATTTTTCGTCGCCCGAAGCTTCTTCAGCTTCCCCCGGGGGAGCTTCGCCGGCGGGTTCCGCGGTGGTGTCCTGAGTCTCGTCTCCTGCTTGAGCCGAAGCCACCTCCGTCGTTGCAGGCTCGGGGGGAGGCGCCGCTTCACTTTCCTTCCCGCCTCCACTGCGCACGATTACCACAATCAATGCCGCCAGCAACAAAGCCCCCATCAGGCCGAAGCCAATGAAGTTCATTTTTTTGTTGTTGCTCGAACCACCCGCGGCCACTTGGGGCGGTTCGTAAGAAGATGGCATCGTGTCCTGATCGGGAACGAGGGGTGGTGGGCTTCCCGCTGGTGTTTGCTGCCCCGGCGTAATAGGAGGCGGGCCCGGTGGCGTTACATTCAAGGCGGCCTTTAATTGCTCGCCCCGCGAGTCACCCAGCGAGGTCAAGCGGTCACACAAGGCCGATGCTTCCTGAGCGCGATTCAACACCCCCAGAACGCGCGCCTTGAAATACATGATGTCTTGATTATTGGGAACGGTGTTGTCCAGTTGCTCGAGAATTTGAAGCGCCTGCTCGTACTGCTGGCCCTGGAATAGAGCAGCCGCCTGTTGAAACTGTTGTTTGACCTCGTCAGCGTTCATTAGCGCACTACCTTTTCGTCATCCCTGACGGTTGCCGCAAGTGAACCATCCGCTTGCGCCGGGGAAGCTTCTGTTAATCCTGCATAGTAGGCTAATGCTCGAAGCGGATTCAAAACTCCAATCACCCAATCGTCGGAGGGGCACGACTCGCCAAATGGAAGATTCTACCTCCTTGTGTGCTCGACCGATCTTCCGGACCTTGAGGCTGTAAGATGTGGCCAAAGCCGGTTCCCGAGTGCTCACAAATTCGTCCCAAGAGCATCGCGCATCTCTCTACTCGCATTTCATAGTTGCGAAACCGAAAAGTGCGCGTATACACTGGCGCCAGAAGATGAGGAAATAATCAATATGGCTAATTATGCGAATGTATGGCCCAGCGGGGGATTGTTTGCGTTTTCAGGGGTAGATGGAAATACATCCTTCCGGGAGCCTTTTGTGGCTTCGGGGTCAACCGATAGCGTTGCTTGGGAATTTTGGCTCAAACCCCGACTAATTCTGCAAGCGAAGTGCGGCACCCAACCGTTAACCCCGAGAAGGGAGCCCGATTCGTTTTGTTTTTCCGATTGTTGGGATTTTTCCGTCACCGCGGGAGAAGCTTCCGGCCGATGCCGGGGTGCGTTTCTCGACCGGGCCTCTATGTTACTGTCGATCCAAGTGGACCCGGGAGCGGAAACGTGTCTCCCGGAACTCGAGGTGGTGGGAGAGGAACCGGGGGATCAGGCCGAACGCGTCATCGCCTGTTCAGACTGTTGGGTTGCCCTTGTGCAAAGTGAAGGGGCCCCCATTCGTTCCTTCGCCATCGCTATCTCCTACACGAACGAAGACGAAGCACGGGAGCGCGCGCGAAAAACCCTCGTTTCCGACATTAACGCCGTTATAGAGGCACGTTTGCGGTTTTACGCGGCTGTGCCATTGCCGATACGCCTCACAGCCACCGATGAACCCGTTTTCTACAAGGCGCTCAGCGTCATCAAAGTGAATTTCCAGAGTGCTCAGGATGATATCCCCTGCCGATGGACGACCCCCGACCGAATGCCTCACCGGCGCATGTGGTTGTGGGATTCCGCATTTCACGCCGTCGGGGCCCGTCATATTTCAAGCCGGCTTGGTGAAGAGGCGATTTATGCCCTGTTTACCAAGCAACAAAGTGACGGCAAGCTGGCCCTCGCCGTTCATCCCGGCAAGATCGAGTCGGAGGAGTACGATACCCAACCACCCATCGTTGCCTGGGCCGTTTGGAAACAGTTCCAGCATTCAGAAAACCAGGAGTTTCTCGAACGTGTCTATGACGGGCTTGTCCAATATTTGCATTGGTTCGAGCAGAACCGCAGAAATGCGAACGGGCTTTACGGGTGGCACGTCCGTAGCGGAGAGGACCCCATACGGGGAGCGCGCGGGGGTGAATCCGGCATGGATAACAGCCCCCGCTTCGATAACGTCACGGCTATGACGGCCGTGGATCTTTGCAGTTATCTTGCTGCCGAGTACCTCGTCATGAAAAAGATCGCCAAGCAACTCGGATATGCGGGCGATGTGGCCAAATGGCACCGCCGGCAGCAGGCTATTATTGAACGGGCAAACGAGCTTCTCTGGGACGACGAAGACCGCTTCTATTATGATCTCGATGAGCACGGTGACCCCCTTTTCGTGAAGACCCCTGCCGGATTGTTGGCTCTCCACGGACGTCTCGCCGACCATGACCGTGCGGAAGCCCTTCGAACCCATCTTACGAACCCGACTGAATTCTGGTCGTTTTTCCCGGTGCCCACGGTTGCCCGTGACCAAGACTCGTTTTCCCACGATATGTGGCGCGGGCCCACCTGGCTCAATATTAACCTTCTTCTATTCTACGCGCTCGAACAATATGGGTTTCTCGAAGAAGCGCGGCTTTTGGCACGCATGACGATTGATGAAGTCGCGCGTTGGTACCGTGCCAACGGCTGTATTTACGAATATTATGATTGTTTGGGCGAGACGGCCCCTGCCGAGATGCCGCGCAAGGGCACGCCGGGAACCGCCGGCGGTGCGGGGCTCGGCGTTATTGCCGACTACCATTGGTCTGCCGCCGCCGTTATCGATTTGCTGTATGCCATCTGTTGAATTCCCTGTATTGCCCCCCTACAATGCCGCTTTTGTGGAGGTTGGCCGTGTCTCTGAATCTCTGCATGAACGGCAATCATCGTGGAGTCGGAAATGGATAAGGAATTGTGGCTGGCCATCGAGGGAGGCGGTACCAAGACCCGTTTTCTTCTTGCGGACACGGCCGGCGCTGTTCTCGTCCGGCACGTTGGCGGCCCCTCTTCCGGATTGTATGTGCAGAAGGGGGATTATGAGGCTTACGCCGGTCGGATGCGCATTCTCCTCGGGAACATCAAGGAAACCGCGGACGCCGCAGGCGGGCGAGTTGCGGTGGTCGGGTTGGCCGCCCCGATGGTTCGGGAACTGATGGCCGGTCTCGTTCGTGAGACGCTCGGCGATGTGGAATTTGTCTTTTCGTCCGAAGGGGCCGTTGCACTGGCATGTCACGATCTCTCGTGGGGCGTCAGTATGGTGGCTGGAACCGGTGCGACGTGTGTGGCTCTCGATGAAGAAGGCCAAGGCGCCACATGCGGGGGATTTGGACCGCAGTTCGGCGATGAAGGGAGTGGCTATTGGATTGGCCGTGAAGCCATTGCGGCAGCGATGCGCGAAAAGGATGGCCGAGGTCCCAAAACCGCTCTCACTCAGGCGCTTTGTGCGTTTTATGAAATCGGTCATATCGTGGAGATTTACAAATATCGTGGGCCCGGGGGTCACGTGGCAGGTCCTAAAGTGGCCGCGTGCGTTCCTCTTGTGTTTGAGACGGCGCGCGCGGGGGATCGCATGGCAAAGGCCGTTTGCCGCCGTGCCGGACACGCTCTCGGGCATACCATAGTGGCCACAGTGAAGCGCGCGGAGTTGAGCCGAAGACCGGTTCCCGTCGTGTTCACGGGGGGCGTGTTTAATGGCGGCCCGCGGATTCTTACGCCGCTTAAGCGGGTGCTTCGACGAAGCGGCATTGAATTTCAAACCTTTCCCGTCGTTACCGAACCCGCGGAAGGGATACTTAAAGTGATTCGCCACCATGGACAGGGGGATAATAATGGGATACCTGGATGACTTTTTTGCCGCCGCGGAGGGTGTTTTTAACGCCATTCGGACAACCCAACGGACCGTGATCGAGGAGGCCGCTGAGGCCGTTGCCGAACGTCTCGCCAATGGCGGGGCTTTGTGCGTTATGGACACCGGACACATGCTTAAGCATGAAGCCTTCAACCGCGCCGGTGGCCTTATGACCATCGCTCCGTTTTCGTATGCTCTCCATGTCGAAAACCCCCTCGAACATCGCGAAGAGGAACAGGAAGAAGCACAGGTAGTGGAGTTGGAGGCGCGCACGGTGGCGCTGGCGCTCGAGCGCAGCCGCTTGAGGTCCGGCGATGTGCTCATCATAAACTCGAACTCTGGCCGTACCCCTAACGTCATCGAAACCGCGCTGCAATGCCGCGAACGGGACATCGTTACCATTGGGATATCCTCTTCCGCCCAGATGCGCGGTTGCGAGGCCGCCCATCCCTCGGGCAAGAAACTATTTGACGTTGTCGACATTGCCCTCGACAATTGCACGCCCTTTGGCGATGCCGCCGTCGAGGTCAAGGACAACGAAAAGATGTGTCCGATGAGCGGGATGGCCGGTGCGTACTGTCTTTGGGCCATGCACGCCGAAGTTGTGGAACGTCTGCAGGCGCGCGGTGTCAATCCCACAATCTTCCGCAGTGTGCACGTAAGTGGCGGCGGATTTGTGGAAGAACAACGTAAGAAATTCCGAGAAAAAGGCATCTAGGTTCGTGCGTCAAGGAATACGGAAGGTCTTCGGGCAACAAGCTCAAGACAGTTCTCTTGCTTCCCGGTACGCTAAAGATTCGTAAAACAACCGGAAACCTTAAATAAGGGATGCTATGACAGAAAAAGCTTCTAGAATGACCGTTCACATGATCGGGAACGGGCATATCGATCCCACTTGGTTATGGCGGTGGACCGAAGGCTACGAAGAGGTGCGAGCGACCTTTCGCAGTGCCCTTGATCGCATGAATGAAACGCCCGATTTTCGTTTCACGGCGAGCAGCGCCTGTTTCTATGCCTGGGTGAAGGATTGCGACCCCGGTATGTTTGAGGAGATTCGTCAGCGGGTGAAAGAAGGTCGGTGGGAACTCGCCGGCGGCTGGTGGGTCGAGCCCGACTGCAATATACCCGAGGGCGAATCGTTTGTCCGCCATGGGCTTTACTCCCAGGGATTTTTCCAGCGCGAGTTCGGTTTGCGAGCGCGCGTCGGATTCAATCCCGACAGCTTTGGTCATGCGGGCACGTTGCCGCAAATTTATAAGAAGATGGGTATCGATTATTACGTCTACATGCGTCCGGATGCTGTCCGTGAGATGGACTATCCCGACGGCACGACGTTCTGGTGGAAGGCTAAAGACGGCTCGCGGATTCTGGCCTGTAACCTTCAGGAAACCTACACTGCCGATGCGGAAACGCTCGAGGGTATCGGGGGCATTGGAAAGAACCCGCATCTCAATCCGGGGCAGTCTCATGTCATCGTTTTTTACGGCGTAGGGAACCATGGAGGAGGGCCGACGAAACGCGCTATCGAGCAAATCCAGGAGGCCCAGCGTCGGACGGACTTGCCCCACACGGAGTTTTCCACTTTGCTCGGGTATTTTGAAGGGTTTCTGGCCACCACGAAAGCCTCGCGTATCCCGGTGATAGCCACGGACCTTCAACACCATGCCCGCGGCTGTTACAGTGCGCATGCCGGTGTAAAACGCATGAACCGCCGCGCGGAACACGAACTGATGGTTGGCGAGCGCCTCGCGACGCTGACATGGCTGCTGTTCCGGCGCCCTTGCCCCAAAGACCGGCTGGCTCGGGCATGGCGGTATGTGCTCTACAACCAATTTCACGACATTCTTGCGGGGACCAGTTTCGAATCCTCCTACGAGGACGTGCGCGACCAGCAGGGCGCTGCTCGCACCACAGCCGTCGAAACCGCGAACGAAGCGCTGCAGATTATTGCAAATGAAATCGACACGACCCCCGAAGGCAACACGATCGTCGCATTCAATCCGCTGCCTTGGCCGGTCAAAGAAACTTTGGTTGCTCCGCAGAACACGTCCCGGTTTCTCG
>JAWODE010000548.1:0-17755 GCA_046483455.1 Candidatus Hydrogenedentota bacterium
CCTACTGCGGGTGCGGAAAACGGGGATGCCTCGAAGCCGTCGCCTCCCGGGTAGCCATCGCGGCGGAGGTAAGCGCCCTTGCGGCGCGTGGAGATGCTCCACATATTCTGGCTAAATGCGGCACGGCTCTCTCGAAAATTCGAAGCGGCGTTCTGGCCGAAGCAGTCAAAGCGGGAGACGCCATGGTCGAAGATGTAATACGCAAGGCTGCCTACTATGTCGGTATCGCAGCGGGCAATGCCATCAACCTCCTCAGCCCCGAAGCAGTCGTTTTGGGCGGAGGCTTGGTTGAGGCCATGCCGGAACTGTACCTCGAAGAGATCAAGCGGGGAATTAAAGACCATGCCATGCCGTCTTTGCACAAGAATGTCCGCATCGTGACCGCGAAACTAGCGGACGATGCCGTGGTGCTCGGCGCGGCGTATATGATCGCGGAACGCCTAAAAAACGAATAGGCGACTGCGTCTCATAGGACGGAAAGCCAGTATCGGGTTGCAGTGTCAAAAGTGTCGGCGGGAAGTCTCTTCTTGCGCCGGTGGGGGCGGTGGTCCGGGATTGCGAAGTGATTCGAATACCGTCGCAATACGCTCACGAAGGCCGCCGTTTTGGGAGATAATCAATAGCACGTAGTGTTTGTTGCGCACGGTGGCAGCAATATCCTTGGAAAGGTATTCCGGCATAACGCTCTCGGCATCCACCTCCATATTAGTGCGCTCCTCTTCAATCACACTGACGTTCGAGTAGGTGAACAAATGCACCTTGGCTCCGTTAATTGTCATAAAGATTTCGGAATCGGCTTGATAGCCCGGCGGGCTGATCTTGCGTTCATTGGCTACGGAAAAATTCTGGGTGCGGTATGCTTCCTTGATCTTGTCGACCGTCAATGGCTCGGGCTCCTTCGTCAGCTGACACACCAGCGGCAGAGCAGCCAAGAAGACAATCCCCACAATAATCGCGACAAGCTTCCTGTCCATGCCTTGTCCCCAGCTAATTAAAACCAGTGACGAGTTCCTGAATAAGCAAATACCAGCCATCAGCCAGTACGAACATGATGATTTTGAACGGCAATGACACAAATACCGGAGGCAACATCATCATCCCCATCGACATCAGCGTGCTGGCAACCACCATATCGATGATCAGAAACGGGATGTAGATGATGAACCCTATCTGAAAGGCAATACGAATCTCGCTCAAGACGAAACCGGATGTCAACGTAAGAAAGGGCACATCGGCACGCGTCTGAGGCCGCTCCATCCGCGAAATGTCGATGAACAGCGCCAAATCTTTGGCGCGTACTTGCCGAAACATGAAATCCCTCAACGGATTGATCGTATTATCAACCGCCTCCTCCCAACCGATCTCTTCATTCACATAGGGCCGGTACGCTTCGTCGTATACCCGCTGATAGATTGGACCCATGATAAAAAATGTAAGGATAAGTGCAAGACCTATCAGCACCTGGTTCGGGGGGGTCTGCTGCGTAGCCATCGCCTGGCGTAGAAATCCAAAGACTACCACGATTCGCAGGAACGAGGTAGTCATAATAAGAATCGCAGGGGCAAGCGAGAGCACCGTGAGCAGTATAAACAGCGACAGGGTGGTCGAAATCCGGTCGGGAGACGTCGCGCCTTCCAGCCCGCGGAGTACGTTCTCAATGCCCAGAGGTCCGGTCTCTTCCGGCGGCTCCTGAGCCATCACGGCGGCAGACGCCAGCAGCAATGCCCCAACGGCTCCCGCTTTAATAAAGCCCTTAATGTTCCGATTCACGCGTGGAGTCCCGCAGGTATTCCTGCAACCGGTGTATATCTCCTCGCAAAGCGGCGATATCGTCTTCGTCGACGGATGATGGGGGCGGTTCTTGCATTTCCTCTTCGGACTGGCGGTTGAACTGCGTCAGATTCGCCCGAAGCTCCGAAAAAAAACTCCGCCCGGGCGACTCGGCGGCTTCGCCTTCTTCGCCCTCCTTGCCTTCCTTTGATTCTTCGTCGACGGGGGCAAAATCCGCCTCGTTAAAACCCGCAATGAGGGATAAGGCATTCTGGCTTTGGCCGATCACAAGCACTTTCCCGCCGGTACGCACGAAATGCAGACATACACGAGGGTTCAGATAAAGCCGCCCCAACACCGTGCCCAGTCGATTGCCGGTTAACACCTTTCCCCCGCCGCCCCGCCGTTGCAGGACGTAATAAACCAACAAAATCATGGCAATTACGACAAGCAGCCATCCGAACCCCTTCAGCAGGCTGTAAGAGGTTGAATCGGATTCGTTCCGCTGCCTCATTCCGCCGGCAGTATCCTCCTCCGCTCCCCGCCGGGCGTCCAGTTCTCGATTCACCTCGGAAATAAGCGAGTCCGGCTCGCCTTCTGTGGCGGGCTCATCCTCTTCCCCCGCAGAACCTCCCTCTGCCTCCGGCGCTACAGGAGGGGGCTCCTCGGCAACCTCAGGGAAGACCTCCGAACCAAGCTTAACATGGGGTGCGGGAATCGCCTCGTACTCGCTGTACTCATCCGTTTCCGGGATATGTGCTGCCTCTTCCGTTTCTGGACTCTGGCTGGACGCCGTTACCGCACATACGCAGAGGAGCAGCCCAAGTAACCGGAAACTCCCCTGCTTATTCCCCGGATGCCTCATCATGCCCCTCTTCAAGCCCCGGTCGGTCCTCCTGGCCCACAATCTCACCAATACGCACATGCAAATCATCGGCAATGACTACCACCTCGCCACGGGCAAGAGGCAGACCATTGACGTAAATATCTGTCATTTCGCCTGCCATTTTGTCAAGCCGTACCACCGAACCGCGCCGAAGCCCCAGCACTTCACGCACCGTCATCGAACACGTTCCAAGATGGGCCGTGATATCCATCGTGACCTGCTTCAAGTCGTCGAGGGACAAATGGTCCCCTCCCGGCGTGGTGTGGGGACTCACCTCGCGGAATTCATGCTGCTGAGCCTGTTTTTCTTCTGCGTCCATCAGAGTTGGTCGGTCACCAGGAAGCGTCGATGAAACATGTCGGTAACTTGAACACTCGGGTCAATCGGTCCCGGCTGCAACTGCTTGAGAATCGTGTTGGCTTCCATCAAGATGGTTTTCTGGATGCCGGCCTTTACGCGGGGATCATCCAATTCCGCACGTGTTCGAAACTCATGTTGCCTGTTTATCATATCCGTAAACCGCGCCTTGTGCTTTTGCACAAGATCAGCCGTTCGTTGATTGTTGCATTCCAGTGAGACCGCGAACGACAGTAAAGCAGAGGGCAACTGACTGTCCTCCGGCATCTTCACCGACGCAACGGATTCCTCAAAATCGACGGTTACTGCATCCGGGTTCAGTTTATCCCCTGTTTGTGCTGTAGCAAGCTCCTCCCCCTCACCGCCTGAAAGCAGGGACTTCAGAACAAATACATACAGCAAAACCGCGGCAATCGCAGCGACCAGACCGGCTACACCTAACCAAATAAGCATACTCACAAACGACGACTTCCGAGGCGCCGGTACCACTGGCTGTTCGTCAGACATACTTCCTTTTCCTTACTTACTGCTGCGGGTTCTCTTCATTGCCGTTTTCTAATGCGTCGATCGCTTGCCGCAATTCGTCCGTTGTCTCTTCGGAGAATTCTCCCCGCACATGTATCTCCACCCGTCTATTGGCCTGCATGCCCTCTTCCGTCTCGTTTGTTGCGATGGGCTGCGACGGCCCGCAGGCAATCACTTCAAAGCTCCCCAACGGGATTGCCGAACGCTCATGCAAAAAATCCGTTACGCTTTTTGCGCGCCCATAGCTCAAGTGGTAATTGTCCTCGAATCTTCCTCCCCCCGTCAAGGGACGGCTGTCCGTATGGCCCCGAATTTCGATTCGGGCATTCGGCAAATCCTTCAAGACCACTCCGATATCCTCCAACACCGAAAGCGCGGGAGCTTTCAATTTGGCCTCCGCCGTATCAAAAAGAATTTGGCTCGGAAGATTAATCTTCAGCCCCCCTTCTTCGTCAAACTCGACTTTTACGTCTTTGGCCTTGTTATTGATCAACAATCGCTCAACGAGCATTCGGGCGGCACGTTCCATCGCACGCGAACGGCGCGTCCGCAACTGTTCCACCGGCAACGGCTGAATGACCGAAATGTTCTTAGGCAAGACGCCCAGCGCGCCTTTTAGCGAATGGATAGCCTTATTGTACTTCTTTTCGCTGATACTCGAGAAGGACAGCAGCAAGACAAAAAAGCACAAGAGCAGACTCATCATGTCGCCGTAGGTGACCATCCAGCCCGGCGCACCCGGTGCTTCGTCGTTTCCTTTCTTGCGCTTTTCTTTAGGCATCTTACTTTGAGCTGACCTGCCGACGGACCGCCGGAGACACGAAGGCCTTCAGTTTCTGCTCTACGACACGCGGATTATCTCCCGACTGAATGGACAGAATCCCCTCGATAACCAGTTCCTTTGCAAGAAGTTCATTGCTCGTACGCACTTTCAATTTGCCCGCTGCGGGAAGAAAAACCACATTGGCGATAAGCGCTCCATACAGCGTCGTGAGCAGTGCAACGGCCATCCCTTCACCGATGTCCGCGGGGTTATCGAGTGCGACCAACATCTTCACCAATCCGATTAGGGTGCCAATCATCCCGAATGCCGGCGAAAACGTGCCCATAGCCAGGAGTATCGATTGCCCCATGCTATGACGGTCCTCCATAAAGGCCAGTTCGGTCGTTAGAATATCCTTAATAAGTTCCGGTGACGTCCCGTCAATAGCGAGTTGCACACTCTTTTCGAGAAACTCATCTTCCGCCTCACTTGCATGGGATTCGAGCGCCAGTATGCCCTCTCGGCGGGCAATAGTAGCAAAATTGACCAACTTTGGAATAAGATTTTCGGGAGGATTCTCTTTGTGAAAGAATGCATTCTTGACCGTGTTTAAGACGCTTAAGACGTCCCCAAGCGGAAAATTGATCAACGTAGCCGCCAGCGTTCCGCCCACAACGATCACAATGGACGGCGGGCTCCAGAATACCCCCGGATTGCCGCCCATGACGACCGACACAATCACCAAGGTTACCCCTGAAATCAAACCTACAAGTGTCGCAATATCCATACGCTATGCCTTTTGCTGGGCTCCCCTTTTAGAACATGCACTGCAGGTTCCTCAGCATTTTAGCACTCTGGCCGCCAACCCACAACCGAACGATCCCTCTGAAAGTTAGACCTGCGCCGGACTCCAAGCCGTAAAGTCCAATAAGACAAGGGGCGGCGCACGTACACTGCCGCGCGCCGCCCCCATTTACCAGAGCTTTTCTCCATCATGCATTACCGAACCAGATTCACCGTTTCCTGGAGAAGCGTATCCGCGGTTGTGATGGTCCGGGCATTTGCCTGGAAACCGCGCTGGGTCACGATCATGTTGCTGAATTCGGTTCCCAGGTCCACATTCGAGCCTTCCAGAACGCCGCCCGATACCTGGCCGCGTCCGCCCGTGTTCGGCAATCCGATTTGTGGCGTACCGGAAGCAGGCGTATCCCGAAACATATTGCTCCCGTCACGCTCGAGGCCTCCCACGTTTGCAAACGAAGCCAGCGCGATCTGACCGATGACACGCGTCAGACCATTCGAGAACACCCCGTTAATGGTGCCGTCGCGGGCGATGTTGAAACTCTCCAACGTGCCCCGAGCGAAACCATCCTGATTGGTCACTGTCACGTCACTGTCCGAGGCCAATTCCGTCACCGAACTGAAATCGATCTCGAACTCGAAGGGTGTCTCGGGGTAAGTATCCATTCCCCCGAATGCCCCAAGGGGAACCGATACTTCGGGACTTCCCTCCGGACGCGAGGTAAACACACCGCCGGACAACGTCCCTTCGTCGAAATAGTTGCCATCCTCGTCGAACAACACCACGCCTTCGCCAACCTGGGTGGTTACGGGGGGCGTTTCCGAGTTGGTGTATTCCACCACGTAGGACCAAGCATTGTAATTCGTGCCGCCTACGCTCACTTGGGGGATTTTCTCGAAGGTCGTCAACAATTCCCGGGGCGTTCCCAGCGAGTCAAACACATTGGCGCTGCGCTCCACCGTATCTCCCGCCTCTGCACGGGAATTCAGGTTTCCACGCACCCTCACCTCTTCCGTGGCCCGGACAATTGACGTCCCGCCGACAGGCACCTCGAGGTTTGTCGGCTCCGACGACACATTCACTTCTCCGGATTCGTCGACCAAATACCCTTGAACCCGCATACCCGTGGCAGGATCGACAAGCTGCCCCAGAGCATTCAGCGTAAAGGAACCATCGCGCGTGTAGTGCATGCCCTCGCCATTGCTCAACACGAAGAACCCGGTCCCCTGGACCGCCAGATCCGAGTTATTGCCGGTGGTCTGCAACGAACCCTGCTGGTGAATGGTATCGATCGTAGCCAGTTGCACACCCAGTCCCACTTGGACAGGATTAGACCCGCCGAAATTACCGACAGGTCCGCGCCCACCTTCAAGCGTCTGGGAAAACAAATCCTGGAATAACGCCCGTGCAGCGCGATATCCCGGTGTGTTCACATTCGAAATGTTGGCGGCGATGACGTCCATGCGCCGCTGGTGCGTTTGCAGGCCCGTCACGCCTGTATAAATCGCTGTACCCATTTCACATACCCTCCTACAGTTGCGCCGCGTCGGTCAGTCGGCGGCGCCAGGGCCTCCCCGAAGGGTCCGGCCCATTCTTCATTTCCATTATCCTCGGGCCGCGCATGGAGCGACGACCACAGCACTATCAATGTTGGTGAACACGGCGCCGTCCATTTCGGAACGGGGAACCGCCGTAATAACGGTCCGGTTGGCAACGCTCACCACAAACGCCGCATCTTCGGTAACGAGTAAGGTCTCTCGGGATCCCTTGGCCGCCGCATGCTCAACGCTCTGCTCCAACGCTGTCTTTTCCGCGTCTGAAAGCGAAATATTGCGTTGACGCAGGCGTTCTATGGCATGCGCCGAATACCGCAGGGGCGATTGGCTCCGCTTCACGCGCGCTAAGACGTCCGAGAAAGACGTTTGCGGAACTTCGGCTTTCGGCAAAGGCGCTCCCGCGCCGACACCCTGTGCATGCGTGAGTTGCACTCGCTCTATCATGGCGACTGCCCCACATTGAGAACGCCCGCCATCGAAAGCGGTTGTCCTTCTACATTCAGATAGACCACGCTCCCGTCAAGATGGACGGTCTCTACGGTGCCTTCAACTACATTGCCTTCTTCGTCAATACCGGTGACTTCATGCCCCACAAGCCCGCTGGCGGAAATGAAGTTCAACTGGTCAAAACTGCCGCTGAGCATTCCGAAACTCTCGTTGAGGTTGTTCATCTGCTCGAGCGAGGCAAACTCCGCCAGTTGCGCGACCATATCCCTGTTATCAACAGGGTTCATAGGGTCCTGGTGCTGCATTTCCATAACCAGAAGTTGTAAAAAGGCGTCTCGATCAAGGTCGTTTTCCATTTCATAGGCAACCTCGGTCTCGTCGCTCTTCTGCACCATTCCAGCTTGTTTGAGCACGTGTGCTACGCGTGCATTCGCCATCGAACGCAATTCCCGGGCAGCCTCCTCGCGCTCCGTGCGCGTCGAGCTCAAGTCGCCCGCAAAATTGCCCCGAATGGCAACCAGTGCATTCATAACTTCCTCCTTTCAATTTAAGTAACGCCATTAAGGTCCCCGCGCCCAACCAGGCAAAAGCACCTGTTCACGCATAGAGACTCAACAACCCTTCGTGATATGGCGGGCGCGCTGAACGTCTGTCAGACGCCCTTTGGTCACCGCCGTACGGTCTATCCCACTGTCCGCCATCCCGCGAAGCATATTGCGCGTTCCCGTCCGTGGCGCCTTTGCCTGAAAAGCTCCCGGAACCGTCAGACACACCGCCATCAGGGGTCACGGTGACACGGACAATGTTCACCCCGTCGCGCGCAAGCACGTTCCGAAGCATTTGCGAACCCTGTTCCATCGCCTCGCGAACCGCCCCATTCCCCGATACGAGCTTCAGGTGCAGCTCATTGCGAACGGAAACAAGTTCGACGCGCACTTCGCCCAGAGACTCCGGTACCAGGCGCACCCGAAGCGATTTCTCCCCTTCGAATGCGAGATAGCGTACGCTCTTGACGGCCAAGTCGGCCATCGAGTCCCGCAAGGCCAGGTTTCGCGTTGGGGAATACTCCATAGCTTCGCCGGCCGCCGGTGCGGTTCCGGACGGCTGAGAAATCCTCGACGCCGCTTCTAATGGCTGCTGAGCCAACGGCGTCTCGGTCGGTACGCGCGGCATCTCTATATGCGGCGTCTCAGGGACACTCCGCACCACGGAAGATTCCACCACCACTTTGCTCGCATCGACTGGTTTCCACTCCGGGTGACGGACCAGGAACTCCTCGAGTTTTGGAGTTTGCGGGGGCGCGCCCTTGGGTCCGGCTTCAGACGGACCATCGCTCGACGCCTGGCCGCTCTCCGGGAACGTCTGGCCTCGTCCCGGTTGGATTTCCGGAACCGCTTCGTGCGCAATTCCGCCGGAATGCGCCTGTGCAGTGACGGCTTGTCCTTTTCCGGCATTAGCGGAAGCATTCTTCATCCCAGTCTCGCTTTCGACTGTTTGAAGTTTGAGCTTCACACCCTCGGAGGTCAGATAAGCCAACACTTGCCTCAGCGGAGTTGCTTCCGCCTCGCCGTTTACGGCCTTGGCAGGCACACTCATGCCGATAGCGGATTGCGTAAGCCCCTCCGGTTCCTCGACCGGTGGCGGCATACCCCGCAGAGCTACTGGCGGCGGCACCTCGGCATTCTTCCCGACGAAGGCTGTTTTAGCGAGAGCGGCGTAATTGCCACCAATCCCTTTACCCTTCGGAGCAGGAACAATCGCGTCCGCCATAGCCTTTGCCTCGATACCGGCTACTTCGTCAGGCGCAAAGCCAGACGCAGTGGCCTGGACGAGGCTAGCCTCGCCTGCGGATTCGCTTGCCGTCGATACGCTCCAGACTTCCGGCGAAAGACCTGCTTTCGCCAGAGAGGCGGCGTCATCGGAGCCGCCTTCGATCACGCGATATACCGCAGTGCTTTGCCATGGCGCCGAAGGCGTCTCAAGCTCCTCCGAGCCGGTAGCTGCCTCATTCAGCAACTTCGCGTGGGCAGATAGTGTGGACGGCGGTCCCAGCATGGGCGGAAAGGACCATGTCCCAGCGTTCTCCACATCTTCTTCCTCAACCGATTCAGCATCCGATACGGTCTCGTCCGGAACAGGCGCCTCATAATCTATTTGCGTCTGTGGCGGAGAAACCACAATGCCACCCGGCGGAAGGTTGGAGGCATCAAACTCGAGCAAGATTTCCCCGTCCGGGAGAATCAGCACGGGTTTGCCAACGGCCGCGGCAACAGCAGGAGCAACTTCTTGCGCTAGGGCAAACGCAAACGACGGTTGCCCTTCAGCGGCATTCGTCGGTATGCTTTCACCCGGAGTCGCCGCAAAAAGCTTCTCCAAACCTTGGCCGGCCAGAAGCAATTGCATCAATACAGGTGGTATTTCCACATCGTTCACCTCCTTTCGTGTGAAATCAGGCGTCTCTCGCTGTTCTTCAACTCAAAAAACAGACAAGAAACACCGGTTGTTGATAGGTTCAAAAACAGATAGATACGGAGCGCCAGGCCATGTGCAGGCACAGGGATCAACAAAAAGAACCCCGGAGAGGAAACGTGAGGGAAAGCAACGGCAACTGGTTCAGCTTTCAGTCAAAGGCGTAGATTTAGGAACCATAGCCCCGACCTTTCAGGGCCTGAAGAACCAACGCGGCTTTATCCGGTTCCATTTCATTCAAGATATTTCCGCGAGTACGCTCTTCCTCGATCCGCTCGATTACCATAGCAGCCTCTTCGGGAGTAAAAAGCTCTGACATCAACGTCTCGGCGGCATTTTTTGCTTCCATGCTCGCCACGGATTCCGCCACTGTGGTGAGACGCTGGTCTTGGGCTTCATCAGCGCCATCAAGCGACGTATTGACATCGGCAAGAATCTTTTCCAGGTTATCCCGCAGCGATTCGAGTTCCTTGCGCATCAGCGAAAGGCGCTTTTCCTCTTCTTCAATTTCTGCTTCACGCTGTTTGAGCTCTTGTTCCTTTTCGCGAACGGCTGCGATCAGCGGTTCTACCTCGGCCCTATAAGGCTGCGCAGCCGCAGCATCCGCTTCTTCGCGCCCCCATAACCCGGATAAACTCTCCCGGTTCAGATTCCCGGTGAAATACAGCAGCAAAACGAGGGTCATTCCAAAGATCAGGAGAAAGACCAAAATTGCGACTGCTGCTTTCATCGTGTTCGGGGCCCATCCCCTACGACCGCCCGATTCACAGCGGATTCATCCAAACGTTTCTGTTCTTCTTTGCCTAAGGCATACTGCAACGCACGTTCCCGGCGTTCTTTCAAACGTTCCAGCATTTTGCGGTCTTTCATGGCCTGTTCCAATTCGCTTCGGCGTTCCTCCTCTTGCGTCCGCAAATGCGTAATTTCCGCATCCTTCTCCACGGCAAGCCGGGAGAGGTGCCGCTCGTAAAGAAAATAGCGCCGAATGTCGGAAACATCGAAATGCTCCCGCGTCATGGCGGCTGCCGAGGAAAAAGCCGCCAACTGTTGGCCCACAATTTCCTTGTGTTGCTGTTCCGCGGACAGAACCGCCCGGCGCATTTTCGCAAGCGCCATCGACTTCAGGTCTTCCTGGCGCTGTCGAACCCTCAGGAGTGTGCCGTAACGAAATGGTTTTTTCAGAGCCATAACCCCTTAACCTTGCAATGCATCCCGAAGCTGCCGTTCAATCTCTTCGAATGGCGACTCCTCATACAACCCTTGCTGAAGAAACGCGCGAATTTTCGGCATCAGCCTCAGCGCACGGTCGATCTCCGGATTACTGCCTTCCACGTACGCCCCAATATTCACTAAGTCTTCGGCATCCCGATACGTGGCAAGTACCCCACGCACCTCGCCCGCCAATCGGCGATGTTCTTCACTAACGACATCGATCATGCACCGGCTGACACTGTCCGTGACGTCTATCGCCGGATAATGGTTCCGCGTCGCCAAATCGCGCGACAACGCAATATGCCCGTCCAGAATACTCCGCACGGCATCCCCGATGGGATCATTCAGATCGTCCCCTTCCACCAGCACCGCATATATCCCCGTTATGCTCCCCTGGGGCGACGTTCCCGCCCGCTCGAGAAGCTTCGGCAGCAAAGAGTATACAGAGGGGGGGTAGCCCTTGGTGGTTGGAGGTTCCCCGATGGCCAAGCCCACTTCGCGCTGGGCCATAGCAAACCGCGTGATCGAATCGAGCATCAGCATTACATCCGCCCCGCGCTCACGAAACCACTCCGCGATGGCCGTGGCCATATACGCGCCCTTTACACGCCGCAACGCCGGTTCATCGGAGGTTGCAACCACGACCACCGAACGTGCGAGCCCCTCGGGCCCAAGGTCTCCCTCGATGAACTCCCGGACCTCGCGCCCTCGCTCGCCAATCAGTCCAATAACATTGACGTCCGCGCTTGTATTGCGGGCGATCATGCCGATCATCTTGCTCTTGCCGACACCGCTGCCTGACATCACCCCCATGCGCTGGCCTTTTCCGCAGGTGATGCACGCATCGATCGCACGAATTCCCGTAGCCACGGGCGCATCGATACGCGTTCGCTCCAATGGCCGCGGGGGCTCCGCGAGAAGCGGTACCTGCCGGTCGGTTTTCGGCGCCGGCCCATCATCCAACGGCATCCCCATGCTGTCAATGACCCGGCCGAGCAATTCATCGCCCACATACACCATCTGGGGTTTGTAGGTCGAAATCAGGAGACTGTCGGGGGCGATGCCGTGCATATCGCCTAACGGCATCAGAAGAATCCGGCGTCCACGGAACCCCACCACTTCCACCGGAACCTTTTGGCCCCCGGTCCGCGGCTGCACGTAACACAAATCCCCAATGCGCATCGCCGGCCCCGTCGCTTCCACCGTAAGGCCCACCACGTCCACAACGCGCCCATACACGCAAACAGGGTCGCTTTCCTCCGCCCGCCGCCGATAGCGCTCAAGATTTAGAATAGCCACAACTTACTCCAAAACATCATCAATTATCTTCTGGAGCTGCGTCTCTATACGGGCATCCACCTCCAAATGGTCGGTTTCCGCCACGCAACCCCCCGGTGCGACGGTTTCATCCGGAACCACCTCGAGATTCTCCGTCCCCTTAAACTCGTCAAGCAACCGCACGTTCTGCGATTCCAAAGCGTCCATATCCGCCGGATTCAGCCGCAAAAAGATACGCTCGCTTTTTTCGAGATGGACAAGCGTCTCACGTACGGTCTTCCGCACACGCTCGGGCTCGACCGAAAGCTCCCGGCGCAGGATACGCTCCGCAATCTTCGTAGCCAGTGCCACAACCTGCGGTTCCAACGATTCGAGGAACTCCTCGCGCGCCCCTTGCATCGCTTCGGCCGCGCGTTGAAGCGATTCCGCGGCTTTTCCGACCTTCTCTTCAAACTGCGCCCGGCCCGCTTCCGTTCCGCGCCGAAGCCCTTCCGCGTAGGCCTCGCGCACTTTTGCCTCGGCTTCTTTTCGCGCCTCATCCAAAACGTGCCGGGGATCAAGCGCTAAATCCCCCGAACTGCGTGAAAACCCCGGCCCGAGAGACTCGAGGGCGTCCCGTTGATAAGAAGGATATCCCTCCGAACCCGATTCCCAGGATTTGATTATCTTTGCCATTTGCCTGAAACGTGCTCCCCACTCGCAAAAACTCGGCTACACGATAATGTCGTCTTCGGGGCCTCCGCTGCGCCCTTCGATAATAATCTCGCCTGCTTCTTCAAGGCGCCGCACTGCCCCCACGATCTTCTGCTGGGCTTCCTCAACGTCCCGCAGGCGCACCGGACCCATGAATTCCATCTCTTCCGCAATCATGTCCCGCGCCCGCGTTGACATATTCTTGAAAATCTTTTCCTTCACTTCTTCGTCGCTCTGTTTGAGAGCAAGGGCAAGGTCCTTCTGATCGATTTCGCGCAACGCTTTTTGAATTCCCCCGTCCTCCACGAAGATAAGGTCATCGAAGGTAAACATCAAACGCGAAATTTCATCGGCCAGTTCAGGATCGCGTTCCTCCAATTCAGCCATGATGTTTTTCTCGGTCGCCCGCTCGATACGGTTCAGAATCTCGGCAACCTCCTTCACGCCCCCCGCAAAGGTAAATCCCTGGCTGAAAACCGATGCCATTTTGCGTTCCAGCACCCGTTCGACCTCGCGTACGATCTCCGGGGGGGTCCGGTCCATCGTCGCAATCCGGAGAACCACATCCGCGCGAGCCTCCGGAGAGAGCGCCGAAAGTACCATGGATGCAATATCCGGCTCCAAGTGCGCCAGAATAAGCGCAATTGTCTGGGGATGTTCATCTTGAATAAAGGTGATAATCTGGCTCGGATCCGCTTTCTTGAGAAACTCGAAGGGAACCTCCTGCAAACTACTCTGAAGACGCGTAAGAATTTCAACCGCCCGCTCCGGACCCAAGGCCGCTTCCAACAAGGTCTTCGCGTAGTCTACGCCCCCCTGCGTTACATATTGGTTCGCCACCATCATCTGGTGGAATTCTTCGATAATCGCTTCCCGGGTGTCAGGTTCAATGGCCCCCAAACTGGAAAGATCCAATGTCAGCCGCTCGATCTCCGAGTCATCCATCTGAGAAAGCACACGGGAAGCGGCCGAAGGACCCAAACACGCAAGCAGAATAGCCGCTTTCTTGGTCCCCTCCAAGGTACTGACGTCTACCGAGGCTTTCTTCTTCTTTAGCGTAACCCTACTCCTCACCCTCGGCTAACCAAGCCCGCAACAAAGACGCCACTTGCTCCGGCTGCTCGGTGGACACACGCTCGACTTCCTCTGCCATTTCCCGCCTGCGCACTTCACCCATGGTAGGCTCGTATTCCGGCGGCATCTTTTCCTGCTCCTCCTCTGGAAATACCAAAACCCTCATAAGAAATCTTCTAAATACGAAGAATCCCACCAATACAAGAAGTACTTTAAGCAGTGTGCTTCCCCATTTTAGCATATTTTCTTGTACTTGCGCCCACTCAAATGCCTTAAATGTCTCAATTGCCGCAGCCTGTTTCATCTCGAAAGGATGATCAAATACCGACACTTCTTCCGGCGTTAATTCCGGGCCCACGGCCGTAGCCACAACGGTCCGGTACGTCTCGAGCTGCTCGTCGGTTCTGGGCACATATTCACGCTCGCCCGTTTCATTACCTTCGGCATCCGTCACCGACTCGTAAGTGCCTGATACCACAGCGACTGCGCGGGCTTGTAGTACAGACCCCGGCGGCGTAATTGTAGTAGTTTCCGTGATGCTTGGTTCGTAATTAAAAATTTCCTCGCGCTGGCTTTCCGTCGTCTCCAAGGCCCCAGGCGTACCCTCCGGAATATTCGCCATGGTCCCCGCAGGGCCTTCAGGAAGGGTTTCCTCGCTGGTAGACTCGGTGCGGGTAATCATCTCGCTGACCGGCGTGCCTTTTTCGGCCTTGGTCGAGGTTTCTTCCACCGTACTCGTGTTGATATCAAGACTCACGCGAACAAAACTCTTGACGCCCATCTCTCCCAACGCCGTTTCCGCCTTGAGTTCGCGCTGCCGCTCGTACTCGGTCAGAAAATCAAGCCGACGGTTGGAAATCTGGGTAAACTCATCTTCAGAGGGCAGATTCAGCGTTTGTCCCTCGGTCGTGGCAAGGGTAATGTTTTCCTGAGCAAGGTTCGCTCCACCAAATGAACCGACCACCCCCAAAACGGCGTCAATCTCCTCTCTGGAAAGAGGCCGGGTCACATCCAATGTGACCGCAGCCTTCGTCGGCCGTTGTTCGTCCGCAAACAGACTTTCCTCTTCGCGATGGATGTACACGAGCGAACGCCGCACAAATGAAAAATCGTTCAACATCCGCTGCAATTCCCCTTGAACGGCGCGCCAGTATTTAATCTCCTGTTCGGACCGGCTGGTCATTACGCTGGGCTCGTCAAAAATCTCGAAACCAACGCCGGCGCCATACGACTTGGGCAGACCTTGATTCCGCAACGCCACCCGCACATCACTAAGGTCTTCCGTGCCAACCATAATAGTGGCCCCTGCGTCGCGTGCTTCATACGGAATGTCGTTGTCTTCGAGATACTGAATTATGGCGGATGAATCTTGCCGGTCCAATCCCGAGTAGAGGACCACAAACTGTGGCCTGCTCCCGTACAAGACCAGTACCAGAATGATCGCTATGGTCGCCGCAAGTGACAGTGCGATATTGATACGGGCACTCAGCGAAAGCCGCTGCCATGTCCGTTGAACCCCTGTCAAGAACTGGCGCAAGAATTCGAACACGGTTTGTCCCTCACCTTCCTAACTATGGCGAACTCGTGATACGTCCGTAAAATTACTCCACGGCCGTATCTCTTGCTATATCGGATTCTCCCCTTGCGCCATTTTGGAAAAAAGGACCTGCGTCATCGGAGGCCCCTCCCCGCACAGTGGAGGTCTCCCGATGCACACTATGCCCCTCGCTGACCGCCGCATCCGTATCCAAGGGATGGGCGCTTGCTCGGGATTCAATTGTCACCTTCGCGCTTGGCTCGACGGGCGCGCTTATCGCTTGCCCACGGCCCTTCTCCTTGAGCGATGCAGGCCGGTTTTCCCCCGGCGTCTCATCCGCAAACGCCCGTTTGTCGGTCAACGTCCGCATCGACTTCAGGGCATCCGCCGGCAACGCCGTCTGCCATGCCAGGAACGCTGCAATCGGCAACGTAATACCCAGAACGGCAACACGAACTTTGTCGCTCCGCGGGAAACCTCCCCATCGCGCTCCGAGGCCCGCCACGAGATAACGGAGAAAACTCACTGGCGATATCCTCTTCTATAGCACGGTGCTTTTCCCTGCGCTGCACAGCAGGAGAAGCAAACCGTTATATCTGCATGCGCATAATCTCTTCGTAAGCAGACACGATCTTGTTGCGAACGGCCATCATCGATTGAAACGCCATATCGGCCTTTTCAACAGCCACTATCGCGTCCGTCACGTCTTTAATCTCCCCCGACACTACCTGCTTGATGGTCATGTCGGCCTCGTCTTGAAGCCGTTGCACTTCTCCGACCGCCTCCGCCAACACTTCCTTAAACGAACCGGCCCCTGGACCCTGCCCCGCGGTACGCGACGTGCGGAGCTCCGGCGGAGTCGCCTCCACGCCTCTCGGGCCAATTCCTTCGATTCTCATGCTCTCATCAGCCATCGCTACACCGTTGCGCTACGTACCCGTTCACCCTTTCCATCTGCATCCGCATTGTAACACACGCGTCTTATGCTTGAAGAATTTCCAGCGCTTTCTGCCGCATACGCTTACCCGAAACCACCACGGCAACATTCGCGTCGTAAGACCGCTGTGCCGCTACCAAATTCACCATCTCGACCGACACGTCCACGTTGGGATAACTCACATACCCATCCGCGTTGGCATCCGGATGACCCGGCTCGTAGACCTGCCGCAACGGCGAAAAATCTGTCTTGATGGATTTCACCCGAACCCCGAACTTGTCGGGATTAATGGTGGGTTGAAGCTGGTCGCCCCGAACAATGGCCATCTGGCGCCGAAAGGCCCCCCCACGCGGCGTACGGGTCGTCAACGCATTTGCGATGTTGTTCGCAATCACATTCATCCGGGTGCGTTGCGTTTTCAGTCCACTTACCGCAATATCCGTCGCCGAAACACTGTCTAACATTCCACCGAACGCCATCGAGTCATCCTTATCTGAGCGTCGTTAACATGTTCTTGACTTGTTGGAAATACTTGACAAGAAGACTACCGTATGTGGTGTAGTCTGCGGTGTTGCTACTAAGTCTTGCCATTTCCTCCTCCAATTCGACTTTATTGTAGTCATTTTTTGACGAAATCGCAAGATTGTCGAATTTTGCTAAATACCGCACGCTATCGAGGTGCCGGTCCTGGGTCTTGCGAAGAGAGACGCGGTCCCGGCCCCCGAGGGCGGCTCTCAGGGTCCCCTGAAAATCCATGCGCACGGCATTGTAGTTGGGCGTGTCGGCATTCGCGATATTATTCGCGATGATGCGGTGGTTCGTCGCCGCCACACGCATCGCGTTGTGCAGCAAACGCGGCGCCTCGACACCCGCAAACGGTTCCACCTCCTCCCTCCTTTCTTGCAGAAATTCTCCGTTGCCAGGACAGACAGCAATCCCCATGCCACAGCCAATTGCAATCGTAAGTCCCTTATTCGAAAACACTTAAGAAAGATGCAGAGGGGGCTGAAGAAGGTCCGATAGCGGAAAGAATTCCCCTCTAACGGAGGAATCTGCCTACTTGCGGGGTAGTGGAACCCGGTGAGGCGGCGCATAAAAACCCCATTCAGCGTCAGCCGGGATCGTCGCACGCAGCTAGGTCCGGTATTCTTTCCCCTTGGTGTCTTGGTGCCTTCGTGGTTCAATGTCGAGGACATTTCAACGCAGAGCCGCAGAGACCGCTGAGAATCGCGGAGGAAGCAAGAAGTATTGCCGCGTGGCCTTGGGGCTTCGGGGGGGGCAGGAGTGAGCAAACCACAAAGGCACAAAGGCACGAAGCACAATTGCTTTTAAGTCCTGTCATGTTGGTTTCGCGTTTGTTGTTTGCGTCCTCCTGTGGGTGAAGGGAAACCGCAGTAGCAGAAAAGATAAAGAGTTCTTGACAGGATTAACAAGAAGGACCATTTGGAT
>JAWODE010000554.1:0-4941 GCA_046483455.1 Candidatus Hydrogenedentota bacterium
GGAGTCGCCACTGTGCCCGGAGAATGTTTCGGGCGCAGGGGGGCGGCGTCCGGGGCCAAGACGCCTGACACGAGGTCAGGCGCTACATTCTGTCAGAAAACTCAGAGCGGTTCGAGCGGTATTGCCAGGCTGCGTGATTTGCCCAGTTCTGATTTGGTTTGGCTTATCCGGCGATTTCGGAGTAACCCAAAAATACACCGCCAAATCGCCGGGTAATAAAAGTAAATTCAAGAGAAATCGCTGCGTATTGCCGATACCCCCTTTGTTTCTAAACATCCCTTGGGAGTGGAGTTGGGGTAAGGCCATTACACGAATTCTGGCCTTTTCAAAAACTACATCATAGCCACGCCGGATGGACGACCGCCTGCCCCAAAGCCGGCTTGTGAAAATCGGAGCCCTCGAGCCCAGTGCTGCCGCGGCTGTCCATGGATTGAGCAGAACCGGCCAAGGCCGGCGTTCGAAAGCATGGGAGAAATAAGCATGCTAAGTCGCGGGCCGGCGGAGTTGCGCATAAAATCCCCCCTCTTCCCACGATAAGATTTCTTTGGGACCTGTTCCCGGGACAATACCTCCCAGAGAAAGTCATGTGCCTATGTGCAATATAGGGAATGCCCCCAGCGACATGCACCGCGGGGGTTTGGTATGCTGTCGCACGGCGTGTATGCGCATGATGTTAATGAGGCTGCGGCCTACCCTTGAGGAGGATGACGTGGTGATTGCTGCTGCAAAACTGGTGCCGGTGCTGTTGCTGTGTGCGGCGAGTTCTACGGCGCCGATCAATGAAAACCTGACGCTATATCAAGGCGACCCCATCGAGAACGTTCGAGGCGTAACCTTTGACGGCGAAACGTTTCACGTGCCGGGCGCGGGCAAACTGGACCGGCAGGAAATCAAGCAGGTGCTGTTTCAACCGGTCGAGGCCGAAGCAGAAGCAGCGGCCGAGGCCGGGGTCGCAGGCCTGACAGAACTCGCCCAGGAAATGCTCCCGAAAGGCCAGGCCCTCGCGCAGCAATTCCCGGGCACGGCAGGCGTGATTCTCGTCGATGACGGCAAATTTGTCTACAACGACGACGACACCCACACCTACCGCTACCATTTCGCCGGGCTGGTGCTCAAAGAAGAAATGAAATCCTGGGCGCAGTTTATGGCGAGCTTCACGGAGGGGCGCAGCCGCGTCCGGGTCATCGAGGCGCGGTCTGTCGCGCCCGATGGCACGGTCTACACGCTCCCGGAAGAGGCCCTGCGCATCGGCAGCCCTTCCGAGGAAATGCAGTTCTTCAACCCCAGCCGCAAGGTCGTCGGAGGAGTGATCCCGGGCGTCGAAATCGGGTCCATCGTCGAGTACATTTACGAATACGAGAATTACAATCCTGAAGACCCGCGCCTGTTTTTCCCCGGCTACTATTTTCAGTCCACTGAGCCGGTGGTCCTGTCGCGGGTAACGGTCGAGGTGCCGGAAAATCTTCCGTTCAATCACTACACGCGCCATTTCCCGGACCCCGCGCTGTCCGAACCGGAAATTGAGAACGAGGGCGGGCGGGTACGCTACACCTGGACCCTCGAGGAGGTGCCGCCCATCGTGCCGGAACCTCAGATGCCGCCCCAGGCCGACCTCGCTCCGCGCATGGAGGCGTCGATTTTCGAATCCTTCGAGGAAGTGTTCGAACTGCAGCGAAACCTTCAACGTTCCCGCATGAAACTCACGCCGGAAATCGAGGCCAAAGTGCGTGAGATCACCCGGGAGGCCGAGACCGTCGACGAGAAACTGGCGGCCCTTTACCACTGGGTGCAGACGAATACCCGTTACATCTCGATCAAAGGCAGTCTGGGCTCGGGATTATCCGGCCACACGGCCATGGAAACTTTCCAAAACCGATACGGCGACTGTACGGACAAGGCCATCCTCTTTGCCACCATGTGCGAGGCTATTGGCGTTACCAGTTATCCCATCATCCTGTCCACAAACACGAATGGCGTCGGGGTCACCGAGATTCCGACCATCGACGGCAACCACGCTATCAATGAGGTCGAGTTGGAGGAGGACCACCGGTTTTACCTCGATTCCACCGCTCAAAATTACCGGTATCCCTATTTTCGGGCCGACGACCACGGCTGCATCGCGGTCAACGCCATCCGCGGCGATTTCAATACCATCCCCGTGCCCCCGCCGCAAGACAACGCGCGCCATTCCGTGCTCGATGCGGAACTGGCGGCGTCGGGCGACGTCGTCGTGCATACCCGCAACGAATACACCGGCACGATCGAGTCCGGCATCCGGGGATTCTGGAAATCGGTCCGGGAAGATGAGCGCGCGGACCGGATGACCGAGTACGTGAACTCGGTGAGTCCGGGCGCCGTGCTCGACGATTTTACCTTGTCCGATTTGCATGATTTGAGCGAGCAGGTCCGGATGACCCTCGATTACACCCTTCCGAAACATGCCATCCGCGCCAAGGAGCTCATGTACCTGCAAATGCCGACCCTCGAGCGGAGCTATCCGGAAGTGGCCCTCGAGTCGCGGCGGTACCCCATCCAGTACATGACCACCGAGGAGCGCAATCTCACCATCACCCTGAAACTGCCTCCCGGATACCGGCTGAAATGGGCTCCGCCGCCGTTGCGATTCAACACGCCCTACCTCGAATACGAAGCAACTTACGAGGAAACCGACGCCGGCGTGAAACTGACGGAATCGTTCCGGCGGCTCAAGCGCATCGTGCCGGTCGACGCCTATCCCGAGTACCGCGACGCACTCCGGGCCATCGCGGCGTTCAGCGGCAAAGAGATTTTTGTGACGGAGGAGGGTTAATCCAATGAAACGCACGCGATACATGGTCCCATTGATACTGGCGGCGGTGATGATGGCCCCGGCCGCCGCGGACACCCTCTACCTGCGCGACGGTGAACAGCACCCGGGTGCATTGAAAGAGATGACTGAGGACACGGTCCGGTTCGAGACGCCCGAGGCCGTGCTCGAATTGCCAAAGTCCGAAGTGCTCAAAATCCAGTTGCAGCGCGCCCGCAAGTACGATGACATCGAGACCGTCGACCAGATCACCGATCCCGACCTGAAGGCCTGCCTCGAGAACTTGCCGGGACGCGACGAGTTTCCCGCGGCGGGCTACGTCACCCTATTGCACCGCCAGACCATCGACCTGCGGGAAAACGGGATGATGAAGGAGACGATGCGGCACATCGCATTGATCCTGCAACAACGGGGTGAGGACGTGGCCACGGCCAACGTCTGGTATTTCGAAGACACCGACGAGCCGCGCGTCGATTTCGCGTTAACGGTTACCCCCGATGGCAGGGTGCTGCACCTTAGCGACGCCGCGTTGAAATCCGAGAGCCTCTATTCGCGCCTGCCCGAGTACCAGCGTATCGCGCGGCTGCGGTTCGCGTGCAAAGAGCCCCGGCCCGGCAGCGTCATCGACATGCAATACACGGTCGAACGGAAACGCGGCGGACCTCTCGAACCGGTCTACGATGTAACCGTCTTCCGTGGTCAAGAACCCATTCAACGCAAGGAAGTCGTTGTACTGACCCCCGAGGGCGAAAAGAGAAAAGTCGCGAGCGAGCTATACAAGCCCGGCACCGTCGAGGAAAAACCCGGTGATTACGGGTATTCGTGGCAACTCACCCAGACGCAGCCGGGGCTCCCGTCCGAGCCCTTTATGCCGCCGCTGCCGCATATTGGCCCTACCCTGACGGTCGCCGAAGCTGCGACCTGGCAGGAATTGAGCGAGGCATATGGCCAAGCGCTTGCGAAATTGCCGCCGCTGTCCGACACGCTGGCTGCGCGCGCCACGGAATTGGCCGAGGCCGGCGGCGCCGAGGCCGTTCGCAACTTCGTCGCACGAAACATTCGGTCGGTCGGCGTACCCCAATGGCACTTCCGCATCGTTCCTCATGACGCGAATGAGACCGCCCAACGCGGCGTTGCCAACGAGCTGGACAAGAATTTTCTGTATTGGCGGATGCTCGAAGCCGCCGGTATCGAGGCTGGATTCGCCCTCGTCCGCAGCCGCGGGGCCGGTCCCTGGCCCGAGAACACCCCCTCCTTGCATCTTTTCGATCGCTCGGCGGTGTATCTTCCCGCGATGAAGGGCTTTACGTCTGCGCAAAGCGATGTGTTGTCTTTTGACACATTACCGGCGGCGTTACAAGGCGTCCGCGCTATTGTGTGTGACGGCGAGAAGCACAAACTCATCCAAACGCAACAACCCAAACCAACGGAAGAGCAGGATTCAACACAATTCAGGGCTCAATTGAACGCGGGCGGCTCAATTGCCCTTTCGGTCACTTATACCGCCGCGGGGAACGCCCAGGCGAACCTTCGCGGCCTCAAAGACCTCGATGAGCAGAAACTGCGCAACCGCCTGACCCAATTTGCCGCGTTCTTGCACCCCTCGGCGTCGCTCGAGGACTATGAAATCTCGGAACTTGCCGATCTCACCGTGCCGCCGAAGCTTACCCTGCACTGCCGCATTCCGGACTATGCCGTCACGGCCGGTGAGGACCTCATGATGTTCACCCTGCCCGCCGTATCCTACAGCGCCCACCAGGTCGGGCGGCCCAGCCGCGAGTTCGGCCTGTTTTGGGACCGTGTAACCATGGAAACCACCGAAGGGACGATTGCGCTGCCGGATGAATACGAGGTCTATTCGCTTCCCGCGGACACAACATTTGACTCGGATGTGGCTGAATACCGGGCGTCTCTTTCGACGAAAGACGGGACCGTTGTCTTCAAAGACGCGTACACGCTCAAGACCGCCGCGGCGCGCGCCTCCGCCTATCCCGATTACAAGAAGTGCCTCGAAACCCGCGCCGGCCGCGCCCGCCAGCGGATTATTTTGCGAAAAAAGTAGTTGACGCAGGAGACATAGGCTCCGGCGCGCACGGTGAGACCCTCGCTGTGTCGCGGTTTCCTGACCGCGACAC
>JAWODE010000565.1:0-26814 GCA_046483455.1 Candidatus Hydrogenedentota bacterium
TCGAGGATATCGCTTACGTAAGACACAGCCTTCTCCTTTTGATATGACTGATTACGAGAATAGACTCTGTTTATGCGGGCCCAAAACTCCAAACCGCGCAAAATCTTATGCCTGTGTTGTCCGCCAAGTTGCGAAATTGTAGGGACGCGGGACGCGTTTTTCAAGCTTTCAGATACTTTTCTCCAACGGACTTATGTGCACACCCTTAACGAACGTCCCAAAAACACGGCGTCAAAATGATCGGAATGAAACAAAGACGCCATACAAAAAGAAACAAATTGCCGAAATTCGGGGCAACAAGGCTTTGTGATTTGATTCGTGCTTGGGCCAAGCCATTGGGGCAAAATGTCCAGGACAAACTGCTATTGTATCTTCCCCGCGGTCATCGGTATCATACGCGACTTGCGGGTATATTTGAAACCCCGGAAGAAACGGGCAAGTCTAAGTTTTGAAGCGGGTGGACGTTAAACGCCGCGCGTCGGGAAAACCGTAAATACAAGCACGCAGGAAACCGTGGCTCGAAACTATAAAGCATCAGAACGGTTTACGCCGTTCCAAAAGATTGTAGCGATTTGGGTTGCCGTGGGAGCGGCCATTGTGCTCGCGTTCCTCCTAACCCCCCGAAGAGAACCGCCGCCCAAACCTTCCACCATCACCTACAGCGAGCGTCCCAGCGATAAGGTAGGCCGCTTTCGGCGCGGGGATGCGCCCGGGACCGGCACGGCGCGCTCGGTAGATTCTTCGGAACAATCCGCGTCGAGCGGCTCGGAACAAGACGCGTACGTCATTTATGGTGTAGTTCGTGCGGCCGATTCGGGCAAAGCCATCAAGGACGTCTATATTCGGTCCCTGTTGTTGCCCGCCCAAGAAAACGTTAACGCTTCGGATACTTCCGAAGAAGACGTAAAGCTGACCCGGGCACTTATGCAGTCAAATCGGGGCATTCGTCGAAGTGCCAAATCGAACGCCCAGGGTCAATATGCCGTGCCTGCTCCGAGGCCGGGGCGATATGCAATTCAAGCCTCTTGCAACGGATTCCTCACCCATCGGGAAATCGTCGAAATTCCCGAAGGGGGAGAAGAAAAAACCAGATTCGACATCACATTGTCGAAGGGCGCCTCGATCTCGGGACGCGTTATCGAGAAAGGCAATAAGAAGGGCATTCCGCTTATCCAACTCACGGCAAGCAGCAATAACGGCACACCCAGCGCCGAGGCGGAATCGATGTCCGAAGGCAAATACGAGATCAGCGGCCTCTTACCGGGGAATTACGAGGTGTCGGTGGATTTGAGCCGGCAACCCTACAAAGCCCCGGGAAGAATCCCCGTGCAAAATGTAGTCATCGAGCAGCCAAATCAAGCGATTGAAGACATTGACTTTATTCTGTCGCCGGCGGGAACCGTCTGGGGATACATCACCAATCAAAACAAGGAACCCGTGAAAAATAGCCAAGCGTATCTATGCACGTCGGAAAGCCTCCTTATGCAGGCCCTGGACGCCATGGTGCATGAGGCGCCGCCCCTGCACGCCCGTTCCGAAGAAGATGGGTATTACGAGCTTATCGGAGTACCATTGAACGAGGAGTGGCGGGTTTATGCCGACGGCCAGGAGCACGCTCCGCAACTGACGGACCCTTTCGTCCTGACGGACACGGCGCGGTCCGTGCGGGTGGATATTCATGTGATGTCGGGCACAACGGTCTATGGGCGCGTCATTGACCAGGCAGGCACCCCAATAGCACGGGCCAATGCGCTCTGCGTTCCCTCGTACCCGAAGCTTTTCCAACAGATGGACGAAGCGCGCGCTTTCCGCCAGGACAGGTCGGCCGAGGACGGGAGCTTTGTCATCGAGAATCTTCCCCCGGGCGACTACCAGATTCTCGCCCAGAAAGAGGGGTATAAAATCGCGGTAATGGGCGACCCCCTCTACGCGGACGGATTCAACGACATTCAGGGCTTCGATGTTATTCTTTCCGCGGTCGATACGGGCAACTACGTGGTGTATGGGATGGTTACGGACACAGCGGGACGACCCATCCCGGACGTTGATCTGACTTTGACGGGGTTGGGCACCCAGTCCCTGAGCGCGAGCACGCTAAGCACGCAGACCGATCAACGAGGCGAATACGGGTTTTACGGGGTTGAATCGGGATACCTCATGCTGGATGCGAGTAAGGAAGGCTATGCCTCGAAACAAGTCACCGAGGTGCGGCTGGACGAACCGACAAACATCGTTTTGGAAGCAAGCGGACAGGTGCGAGGAAGAGTATTGGTGCGCGAAACAGGCCGGCCCCCTGAGCGCTACAGCGTGCGGGCGGTCTCTTCGGCGTATCAGGCGGAAGGAACCGCGTTGGAGCTTCTTTCGTCACAAGACGCCCAAGCCGCGAGCAATTTCAGCAATCCGGACGGAAGCTTCGAGCTATCCCTCTCGGCAGGGTCGTATACCCTCGAAGCAAGCGCCCAAGGCCTGACCCCCGGCCGTCAGGAAGTCACCGTCAGTGAAGGGCAACGCATTGACGGGCTAACGCTGTACGTCAGCCAGTCGGGAGGCGCTATCCAAGGCCAGGTGCAAACGATGGACGGCGGTACGCCCGCCGGCGCCACGGTATGGATTACCGCGGCGGGTGCGACGTCACTGGGACGCCTTGCCGACATGGTGACGGAAACGCAGCGCGGCGGCGTAACTGTCGGCGCTGACGGACGATTCGAATTCCGGAATCTTGCAGACGGGACGTATACGGTCTTTGCGAAGGCCGAAGGTTATGCTCAAGGCAGCAGTGAACCTATCCAAGTCACGCAAAGCCGGAAGGTCTCGGGAGTTACCGTAGTCTTGGGCGGAGGCGGGCGCCTTCAAGGGTATGTGAGCCGGGATGGAACGTATCTTCCGGGGGCCATGGTTACGGTACTCGGAAACGGCGTCAGCGAGATGACGTCGGCGGACCAGAACGGCCAATACGTAGTAGACGGGCTTCCGGCAGGCTCGTATATGGCCACGGCGGTTTCGTTCCAGGGCGGCGGCAGCGGCTTATTTTCGCCCATGCACGCCCAGGTAACGATTCGGGAAGGCGAAACGACCGTACACAACTTTGGCGAAGAGGGCGGCGCTACCGTTCAAGGACTATGCACCCCTCCCCCTTCGGGTGGCGCCATGGGGTACGCGGTTCTGCGGGTTCCCGGAAGTTCGAGTGAAATGACCGGTCTGAATCTGACCAATCCGGCGGACTGGTTCGGAGGCCAGGGAGCGAACGGCGCGCCTTCGGTGATTGGGATGTCTCAGATCCGCAATGACGGCTCCTTTGAAATCGAAAATTGCCCTGAGGGCAACTACCAACTCGATATCCTCTACGTAAATCCCGGAGAGGCGATGTCCGGTACGGGTAAACCGCGCACGAGTCTCTCCGTGGACATCGAGGGCGGGGAAACCGTCAACTTTAACATCAGCGTGCCGGAATCGTAAGTACACCATGGCGATTATCGAACTGAGCGGTGTGGAAGTCTCCTATGGCGCAACGAAAGCGCTGCGGGGCGTGACATGTTCAGTTGAAGGAGGAGCGGTCGGTCTTCTAGGCCCCAACGCCGCCGGGAAAAGCACCTTGCTCAAAACGCTCTTGGGATTTATCCGGGCCGATGCCGGAGAAGCAGCGCTCTTCGGCTACAAACTCCCCGAACACGCTCTCGAGGCCCGGCAACGACTGGGGTATATGCCGGAGCGGGACATCGTGGGCCGCAGGGTAAGCGCGGTGTCTTTTCTGACTTATTGCGGGTGCCTGTTTGGCATGAAACGCACCGATGCGATGGAACGCGCCCACGAAGTGCTCAATTATGTGGGCATCGGCGAAAGCCGGTACCGGAAAATGCAAACCTACTCGATGGGGATGTGCCAGCGCATCAAATTTGCGCAAGCCCTGGTGCACGATCCCAAGCTGTTGCTCCTGGATGAGCCTACCAATGGCCTCGATCCCGAGGGACGCGTCGAGATGTTGGAATTGATTAAGGAAGTTGTGAAGAAGCGCGGGGTAACGGTGCTGTTATCATCGCACCTTCTTCCCGACGTGGAACACGTGTGCGACCATGTTCTGGTGATTCACAAGGGGCGGATTGTGCGGGAAGGCTCAATTGGGGACCTCACGGCAGCGCGCGAAAATCTCTTCGAGATTCGCGTCCGCGAGAACAAAGACGCATTTCGTGAAGCCCTCGAGCAAGCCGGCTGCACCCTGCATATGGAGCCCAACGGCAACCTGCTGGTGGAAAAGCCGGCGGCCATGGCCCCGCGAATGTTTTTCGAGATTGCCTGGGCAAAACAGACCCAGGTGCGTCACTTCGTGCCGGTACGGCACCGATTGGAAGAGGTCTTCATGCAAGCCATCGAGGGTAAGCACTAGGTGCCGATCTATGAACAGACATACCGCCCCTACCAGGGAAAGACACTACATGGCTTCCGGTGGTGGGTCATGGTTAAACAGGAATTGCGTGTACTTTTCGGAACGCGCACATTCGTCCTCTTGTTGCTCCTCGCCCTGATTCACTTCAGTTTTCGGGTGTTTCAAATCACCGTGTACGACATGGTGAGCATGACCAGTCAGAATCAGGTTCTCACGATGCTCCGCAATGTCGCCTTGATGGAGGTGGATGAGCGCACTTTCTTTGATTTTCTGCGCATTCAGAGTCCACTCGTATTTCTCATCATCCTTTATGCCGGTTCCGGCATGGTCTGCAATGATTTCCGCGACAACCTTATTGAAATCTACTTTTCGAAACCCCTGACACGTTTGGACTACATCGCCGGGAAGATCGTAACCCTGGTGCTCATCGGCGCGATGTTGACAGCCATTCCCGATATTCTATTGGTGATCCTCCATAACTTGCTGGCCCCCGGCATCGAGACGTTGCGCGAAACCTGGTGGGTCCTGTTCTCGATCCTGGGCTTTTCAGCGTGCCTTGTGATGCTTTGCGCGCTGGGGGTTCTCGCCAGTTCGTCCCTCTTCTCGAGTCAGCGCTACGCCGGAATTGCGGCGTTCATCGTGCTGTTTGCGGATTCGGCATTAGGCAACGCCTTACCGGGACTGGTCCGCAATCCGAACTTTGCCGTCCTATCGCTCCCGATGGCCCTTAACCGGGTAGGCGAAAGCCTGTTTGCGCTACCCAGAAAGAGTTTTGAGTTACACTGGTTCTGGTCCGTTCTGATAATCGCCCTCGTATGCATGGGGTGTTATTGGATCTTCGCCTCGCGTGTGAGGCGCGCGGAGCGTGCGTCATGAGTGCGGTAATCGAGGCCCGGGAACTGTCAAAATGGTTCGGCGAGGTGGTCGCCGTAAACAATCTCAGCGTGACTATCGAATCAGGGGTTACGGGACTACTCGGCCCCAATGGCGCGGGGAAAAGCACTTTCATCAAGTTGGCCATGGGGCTGTACAGCCCCAGCCGGGGGACAATTACCGTTTTCGGTGAAGCCCCCCGCAACAACATGGGCGTGCTCCGGCGCATTGGTTACTGTCCGGAATTCGACCGTTTCCCCGACAATACGACCGGCTATGAGTTTGTCTACTGGCTGAACCGGTTCTACGGCATGGCCGATGGCGAGGCCACAAAACGCGCGGAAGAAGCCTGCGAGCGCGTGAAGATAACGGAACGCATGGACGAGCTGATCGAGACCTACAGCCGGGGCATGCGGCAACGCATCAAGATCGCCCAGGCATTGGCGCCGTCGGCCGATCTGCTGTTTCTCGACGAACCCATGGCGGGGCTCGATCCCGAAGGCCGCGAAGACATGTTCGCCCTTATCCGTGAACTCGGGGATGAAGGCCGTACCGTCATCGTATCAAGCCATATTCTATACGAGATCGAGCGCGTCACCAACACGATGGTCTTGCTGCATAACGGCTGCATCCTCGCACGCGGCAAAGTACAAGACGTGCGAGAACTCATGGACGAACACCCCCTTGCGGTAACGGTGGAGTGCCGTTCGTCCCGGAAATTGGGGGCCCAATTTGCTGAGGATGAAACCACGCTGAGCATTGAATTCGAAAATGGGCGCGTGACGGTGCGCACGAAGGACCCCAACGCCTTCTTCGATAAATTGAACCGGTTAATCATCGAGAACACGGTAGAGGTAAGCAGTTTTGCCTGTGCGGACGCCGATTTGCAATCGGTCTTCCAATACCTGGTGCGATAGGAACGCAATGAGCGAAGCGCAGGGACATATTGAGAACACGCCCGTGGCGAAGGCCCCCTATGTGCGTTTTCTAGCCGCAGTGACGCACCACGCTCTCGTGAGTACGCTGCGCCGTAAACGGACCATTATGGCGGGCGTAGTGGCTTTGTTTCCGGTGATTATTCCGCTGATGTTGGCCGTATTCACCGAGGGGGCGTTCGGCCACGAAGGAAACAAGGTCTTTGTGAACCTAATCGAGGGAATCTATGTCAAGGCCCTTTTGCCGTTGCTGGGGCTCTTTTTCGGCACCATGCTGATCGGGGAGGATATTGAATCCCAGACCATTCCCTACCTGCTTACGCGGCCCCTCCCCCGCTCCGCCCTGGTTACCGGGCGTTTCATGGCGTACTTGGTTATCGCCACAGGGCTCGTGGTTCCCGGAGTTTTTCTGACGTTCGCCGCCTGCACTGCCCTGGGAAACCTTCCGTTTTCCGCGGACAACCTACGACTGATGCTTCATTACGACGGCGCGCTAATTATGGGGCTGATGGGATACGGCGCGTTCTGCATGACTCTCGGCTCCTATTTCAAACGGCCCATAGTTATCGGAGTGGGTGTCTTGTTCGGCTGGCAACGGCTCGCCATGTTTGTACCCGGCCTCATTGATTTCTTTACCATCGAGAAATACGTGACGGCTTTGTTGCCGCCCCTCGCCGAAGCGCGCCAAGCCCCTACACTTCGCACAACCCTTATCGAATTCCAAAAGAAAGAATTCCTCATCGGCGCCGCGAAATCCACGGTCGCGCTGTTCATCATCACTGCTGTCCTGATTGCCATCACGGTATTTATCGTGCGGCGGCGCGAGTATTCCCAGGCCAAAGCCATGGAGAGCTGATATGGCGGCGCTCCTGGAATTGCACCGCCGCGATAAAGGACAATACCCGGAAACGCTCACCCAAGCCGGGTGAACGCAAGAAAACCGTGTCGCAAGATTCCTTCACGGCAACACCGTTCAAGTATAATGCGGATAACCGGAGCGCCTGGTTATCAGTCCACGGCCAAAGACATATCCGGTTTCGCTCCAGGGTTATCCGCGCGCGATAGGGCGCATCGAAATTATCAACACCATGTTTACTCTTCCACAAAACTTATAGGAGGAAGCAATTTTGCACCGAAGAGCAAAGCGACCGAGCATAAAGCGACGGGTGTTGTTTTTTATTGGTGCGCTGCTACTTCTTAGCGGCCTGGTTATAGCGGTACGTTTTCACCGCACTGAGCCACTAATCGAACCCGAGCCTCCGGAGCTCACAGCTAAGCGCAAATCGCCGGACAACGCCTATTATGCGCTATTGGAGCTGGCTAATGGCCTTCCCGCCCCACCCAAGCCACAACGCGGGAAACCCGGCCCAATCGCAGCGCATATGTCTATCCGCAGGGAAGAGGACGATCCCGAGGTGACAAAATATCTCAAAGCCACCCGGGCGACCGCGGAAAAAGTGGTTGAAATCCTCCATGAAAAAACGTACTACTGTCCACCGGTAACATCTGCTAACAGCAACATTAAAGTTTCGCACTTTGAAGGGCTATCACGCATCCTGTGCGGGCATGCGTTGTATGCCGCAAAACAGGAAGAAAGCGAGAAAGCCACACAGTTCGTGCTTAGTGGTTTGCGGCTGGGGAGTGCGGTCGCAAAAGACGGACCGTTTGAAAGCGTGCATACCGGCACTGACATCATAGTCCAAACTGCGATTTGCGCGATGTGTCTGCCCTGGGAAGAGTATCCCGAAGAACACCTTCGGGCGTTTCTGAAGACGCTCGACGAATTGCGCCCCGCGGATATCGACCTGTCGCGCAGCCTCGATTGGGAATTCCGCCTGGTAGAAGCGGGCATCTTTGACAACGAGGTAAGAGAGGATACCGGCGGGCTGATGGCCAGTCTGCGGGAAACTGTGGTCCGGCGGTTCCTCCGGAAGCACGAGGCGGAACTTCGCGCCGTCGCAAAACTCTCGTATCCGGAAAAAGAAGACCGGTCAGACCGGCATCGACAGCTACGCCGTACCGAGCGCAGGGTCTTGCCCACGCGCATTGTATCCCCCTTAATGAGTGGCGTGACCAGTGTGGCAACAGCGTCCACACACGTTGAAGGCCTGCGCGCCGTCGTAGCCCTCGAACGCTACAAAAAGACACACGGCGAATACCCCGAATCGCTCGACGCTCTGACACCGGAATTCCTCGGTTCCGTTCCGAGGGACGCCTATTCCACGGAGCCCCTGCGATATTCAAGGAAGAAAGACTCCTATCAGCTCTGCAGCGTCGGCCGCGACGGCAACAACGACAACGGCGACCCAAAACGAGACATACCATTCCCCCCTGCAAGTGCTGAAAGATTCAAAGCCTCTTTGAAGAATGCCGAGGGATAGAATTCCTGAAAACCACCCGGCGGGTTACATCGGGACCGGCCAGTTTCGGATGGACGCTACAAGCGGGAAATCATAGCGCACGGACTCTTGTGTGATTTGCATTTTCTGCCGGATTTCGTCATAGTCTCGCTACTGCGTGGCTCAGCGCCATTAAGCGGCAAATTCCGACAAGTGAAGCGTTTCATGCAAGGTATTTTTGCCTCAGGGGGGCTGCAAAAAGCGGTTGTCTTCGCGATGGGTTTGTGCCTGATCGTGGGGTGGGGGCACGCCTATCAGGAAGCGCCGATGCTGCGGAAAATGGTGCGAGAGGGCCTTCTCCCTCCTGTGGATAAACGGCTTCCTGAGAACCCCATGGTGGTCGAGCCCGTCAAACGCATCGGCGAGTACGGCGGGACATGGCGCCGCTTCAGTCTCGGCAACCGCGATCTACTCTTGAACACCCGCATGGGGTATGAGCCTCTCGTGCGCTGGGGCCGCGACGGCACAACAATTATTCCCAACTTGGCCGAAAGCTGGGAGGTGCTGGAGGAAGGCCGCACCTATGTTTTTCACTTGCGCAAGGGCCTGAAGTGGTCGGACGGGCATCCCCTTACCGCGGCAGACATTGAGTTCTTCGTAAACGAGCACTTGGGAAACAGTGAAATCTTGCCCATCTTTCCTTCGTGGCTCAAGACCAACGATGAACGCGTGCGCTTCCATGCCCCTGATCCCCATACGGCGGTGTTCGAATTCACCGAGCCTTACAGCATCTTCCTCGGAATGATGGCCTACCAAGGCGCGAATATCATCGCGCCCAGACACTACCTTGAACAATTCCATGGCAATTTCCGCGACCCTGACGAACTGCAACGTCTCACAAATGAAGCCAAATTCAGCCACTGGCGCGATCTTTACACGTACATGTACGACCTTAACCAGAATCCGGAATGTCCTACCCATCGTCCCTATCAACTTGTGACCGACATCCCGGCGCAACGCATGATCGCGCGGCGTAATCCCTATTACTGGAAAGTCGACCCAGAGGGAAATCAACTGCCGTACATTGATGAGGTGGCCTACGCGGACGTCCAGAACAACGAAATTGTGACGATGAAAGCCATGTCGGGAGAGACGGATTTTCAGTCACGCCGCATCAATGCGTCGAACTATTCGCTCTTTATGGAATACCGTGAACGGGGCAATTACCGGGTGCTCCGCGATATGAGCCCCGGTTCCGCCGTTTTGTACGTCAACCCTCATAGCAAGAACGAAGCTATCCGGCCTATCCTGGCAGCGCGGGATTTCCGAATCGCGTTGTCTCTGGCGATTAATCGTGCCGAGATCGATTTTATGCTTTTCGCCGGCATGGCGGAGCCCTCGCGGGGCATCGCCTCGAAATATGACCCCTACTATTTGCCCGAGTTCGATCAAAAATACCTGGAATACGATCCGGAACGCGCCAACGAACTGTTGGATGGCCTGGGTCTGAAACGAGGGCCGGGAGGAATGCGGCGGCTGCCCAACGGCAAACCTTTCCGCCAAGTCATCAACGTATACGCCACCGAAGGTGGCACCCCCAATGAATTATGGCAGCTTGTAGCTGACTATTTCCGCGAGGTCGGGCTGAATTTCACGGTCCAGGTCGACGCGGTACTTTTAAGTCCCATGCAAATGCGTAATGGCAATACGGACTTTTGGGCGTACGGGACGGCAGGCATGCACTGGGTCTTGAACCCCGTATGGTACGTGCCGTGCCAAAGCAACAGCTATTTCGCGCCCCTCTACGGCCGTTACATCGCCAGCGAAGGAAAAGATACGATGGGCGTCAAGCCGCCGGAAGAATACCAGCGCCTTTACGATTGGTACCAGGAACTGCTGAGAACCACAAACAAAGACAAACGTCTCGAACTCGGCCACAATATTCTTCGCCAATGGTCCGAACAATGCTACACTGTCGGCATTTGCCGGCAGGAGCTTCTGACGATCGTTCGCAATGAGTTCCGGAACGTACCCGACACCATTATTCACGACTACCGGGTCTTCACGCCTGGATACATCGGTATCGAGCAATTTTATATCGCGCGGGAAGGACGTAGAACAGAATGATCGGCTATATCATCAGGCGTGTATTACTCATGATTCCCACCCTGTTTGTAATCTCGATCATCACCTTCATTATTATTCAACTTCCTCCCGGCGATTATCTGACCACCTACATCGCAAATCTTCAGGAAACCGGCGAGGAAGCCGATGCCGCCCAGGTGGCCGCCCTTCGAAAGCAGTATGGACTCGACAAGCCTATCCATGAGCAATACCTGATGTGGATGGGCGGCATCCTGCTCAGAGGCGACCTCGGCCAATCGTTTTCGATCAAAGAACCCGTGACCGAGCTTATCGGCGAGCGCGTGGCGCTTACGGTAACCGTCTCGTTCTGTACAATCATCTTCACCTGGATTGTCGCCATTCCCATTGGCATATATTCGGCGACCCACCAGTACAAAATCTCCGACTACGTGATCACGCTTCTCGGCTTTGTGGGCATGGCGACGCCACAATTCTCGCTCGCCCTTTTGCTGATGTACTTTTCGTCGGAGGTACTGGGGGTCAGCATCGGAGGGCTCTTTTCCGATCCGTATATTGATGCTCCCTGGTCATGGGCGAAAGTGACCGACCTTTTTGCGCATATCTGGGTTCCGGTGGTGATTCTTGGGGTCGCGGGCACGGCCGGATTGATCCGCACCATGCGCGCCAATCTGCTCGATCAGCTCGAGATGCCCTATGTGGTCACGGCTCGCGCAAAAGGCGTATCGGAAACGAAACTCCTTTTGAAATACCCGGTGCGCGTGGCGATCAACCCGATGGTCAGCACGATCGGATGGATGTTGCCCATGCTCTTCTCGGGAAGCGCGATCGTGGCTATGGTGTTGGGACTGCCGATGGTAGGGCCGCTTCTGTTGCGCGCGTTAATGGAACAAGATATGTATCTCGCGGGCAGCATGGTCATGATTCTAAGCGTCCTGACCGTTATTGGGACACTCATCTCCGATATCTTGTTGGCGTGGGTAGACCCCCGCATTCGCTTCGAAAGGAAAAAATCATGACCGGCGGCGCCATACGTGGCGAACTTGAGGCCAAGACAAATGAGCAGCAACTCTATCTCGCCTCGCAATGGCGGCTCATGTGGTGGAAATTCCTCGACCATCGCCTGGCGGTCTTTTCGTCGTGTGTGTTGATCCTTCTGTATTTGGTAGCCGCCTTTTGTGAGTTTGTCGCCCCCAGCGCGCCCAACAAACGCGCCAAAGAGCGTAGTTTCGCACCGCCGCAATCTATCCATGTCTTCCGCGAAGGCGGTCTGCACTGGCCTTTCGTCTACGATCAGAAACAGCACCGCGATCCGGAAACGCTGAAACTCGAATATGAAGACGACTTCAATACACCGCTCCCCATCAAGTTTTTCGTGAAGGGCGACCCCTATGAACTGTGGGAGCTGATCCCGATGGAGCGGCATCTGTTCGGGCTGGGAAAAATCGAGACCATAAACGAAGACGGCGAAAAAATCACGAAAGTAGCCCGCTTTAACCTGATGGGGTGTGACCGCCTCGGCCGGGATTTATTCAGCCGCATCATCTACGGCAGCCGGATTTCGCTGTCCATAGGCCTGGTGGGCGTGTTGCTCAGTCTCGTTTTGGGCGTAATTATCGGTGGTTTGTCAGGCTACTACGGCGGCCGGATCGACACCGTGATTCAGCGCTTCATCGAAATCCTGCGGTCGTTTCCGCGCATTCCGTTGTGGATGTCGCTGTCGGCGGCCATGCCGGCGACGTGGTCGCAGCTTACCGTGTATTTCTTCATGACGGTCATCCTGGCTTTCATCGGCTGGACAAGTCTAGCCCGCGTCGTGCGGGGGAAAATCTTGTCATTACGCGAAGAAGACTACGCCATGGCCGCGCGGGTCGCGGGGCGCAAGGAGTTTTCGATCCTGATGCGTCATCTAATCCCGGGTTTCCTGAGCCACATCATTGTGAGCGTAACGCTGCAAATCCCGGCCATGATCATGGCGGAAACTTCGCTCAGCTTCCTGAAACTCGGTTTGCGTCCACCGATCATCAGTTGGGGCGTGCTCCTTCAAGATGCCCAGAATGTGAGCGCAATTAAGTTTCATCCCTGGCTTATGTGGCCCATTGCTTTCGTCATTGTGACGGTGCTGATGTTTAATTTTATGGGTGATGGTCTCCGCGACGCGGCAGACCCGTACAGTCACTGAGGAATGGCTTTGAACAGCTTGATCGAAGTGAAGAATCTGGAAGTGCGGTTCGATCTGAAAGAGGGGACCGTACATGCGGTAAACGGGGTCACTCTTGACGTAGGCCATAACCGTAGCCTCGGTATCGTGGGCGAGAGCGGCTGCGGCAAAAGCATCACGGCGAAAGCCATGATGCGTATCCTGCCGTCGCGCGCCAAAATCGTGCGGGGAACCATCCATCTTGCGTCACGCAACGGCGGGCGCCCTATCGACCTCACACGGTACAGGGCCAATGCCAAGGAATTGCGCGCTATACGGGGCAGCGATATTTCGATGATCTTTCAGGAACCCATGACCTCGCTTTCGCCTGTTCACACTGTGGGAAATCAAATCATTGAAACCATCCGGCTGCATCAGAAGGTAAACAAGAAGGAGGCGCGCAACCGCGCTATCGAAATGCTGCGGCTGGTCGGAGTGCCTCTACCGAAACGCCGGGTCGATGCCTATCCGCACGAGTTGTCGGGAGGGCTTCGCCAACGCAGCATGATAGCCATGGCCCTGGCATGCCACCCACGGCTGCTCATCGCCGACGAGCCCACGACGGCGCTCGATGTGACCATACAAGCGCAGATTCTCGCTCTTATCGCACGGTTACGCGAAGAATTCGGGATGTCGGTTATCATGATCACGCACGATCTCGGCGTCGTAGCCGAGACCACCGATGAAGTTGCGGTCATGTACTTGGGGCTGGTGGTCGAACGCGGCCCGGTCCGCGAGATTTTCAACAACCCTAAGCACCCGTATACGATAGCGCTGCTTGAATCCATTCCGCGCATTGGAAAGGGCAACAAGGAGCGTTTGGCGTCCATCAAGGGTTCCGTGCCGGACCCGTTCAGTACACCGCCGGGATGCCCGTTCCATCCGCGTTGCAAATACGCCATCAAAGGGGAATGTACGATGGGCGCTCCACCGGTGGTGCGTTCTATCGATGCACACCACACGGTAGCCTGCCATCTATTTACCGAAAGCGGGACCGTGTCGGAAGAACCCATGGATTGAAAGAAATTATGACGCAGCCATTGCTTGAAATAGAGGGCCTCACCAAGTTCTTCCCGATCAAAACTACCTTATTTCGAAGACAGGTCGGCGAAATTCGTGCCGTGGATGAGGTTTCATTTCACATTAACCGGGGCGAAACACTCGGGCTGGTGGGCGAAAGCGGGTGTGGGAAAACGACGACGGGCCGGATGATTCTGCGCCTGCTCGAACGGACTTCGGGCGCCATGCATTTTCATTTAGACGGAAAACGGATAAATTTGAGCGCGCTTCAGGGGGAGAAACTCCGGCAATTCCGCCGTCACATGCAGATGATTTTCCAGGACCCCTTCTCTTCGCTCAATCCGCGCATGACGGCACACGACATCATTGCGGAACCGTTAAAAGCGTTGAATTTCGGTAGCAAAAGTGAAATTGCCGATCGTGTGCGTTGGGTCACGAAAGCAGCGGGTCTTCAGGTGGAGTTTCTACGGCGCTACCCACACGCCTTTAGCGGCGGACAACGCCAGCGCATCGGAATTGCGCGCGCGCTCGTCTTGAACCCCAAACTGATCGTCTGCGATGAACCGGTCTCGGCCCTGGACGTCTCGGTACAAGCACAGATCATCAACCTGCTTAAAGATTTACAAGAAGAATTCGAGTTAACCTATTTGTTCATCGCCCATGATCTATCCGTGGTTGAAAACATCTGTTCGCGCGTGGCGGTGATGTATTGCGGACGCATCGTCGAGTTGTCCGAGACCAACGAACTCTTCCTGCGCCCCCGCCACCCGTACACGGAGGCCTTGATGAGCGCCGTACCGAAACCGGAGCCGGACCGTGCCGGTAAACGCACGCTGCTCAAAGGCGAAGTGGCGGATCCCTCAAACCTTCCGCCCGGGTGCGCATTTCATCCGCGCTGCCGCTATGCGCAAGACATTTGTAAGAAAAAAGGCCCGGAATTGCTGGACATCGAAGGCGGCCATTCTTCCGCGTGCCATTTTGCGCGCGAACTGGAACTTAAGGGCGTCGAAAGCATCATGCCGTCATCGTAAAACATCCAGGAATTGCCGGCGCGCCGGAGGAACGCTTACATGGAAGACAGGAAGGCTCGCAGCACGGAACAATCCTGGACAAAATACAGGTACTATGAGCCGTTCCTCGCCACGGGGACGGGGACTCTCTCCAAACGGCCACGTTTCGAGCCTGAAGAACCGTGCTACATGGACCACGGAAAAGGCTGCCGCTTGTGGGACATCGACGGTAACGAATACATCGATTTCCGCAACGGCCTGGGCGCCATCTCACTCGGATACTGTTACCCGGCCGTGAATGAAGCAGTCAAGGTCCAACTCGAGAAAGGGGCCGTATTCTCGCATCCCTGTGCGATCGAAGGGGAAGTGGCGCAGCTGATCGTGCAGATGGTTCCGTGCGCCGAGAAGGTGCGGTATCTCAAGACCGGTGGCGAAGCCTGCGCCGCCGCATTCAAAATCGCGCGGGCGGTCACGGGACGGGACATCATCGCCCAGTGTGGATACAACGGCTGGCTGAACAGCCTCGCCACGGGGGCCAATGTTCTGCCCCGCGTTCGGGAAGACACGCCCAAAGGTGTGCCTGTGAACGTATCGAAACTGCACCGCGCCATGCCGTGGAATGATCTCGAAGCCTACGAAAAGCTCTTCGCGGAAGAGGCCGGCAACCTCGCCGCCGTGGCCGTCTCGATGAACTATCCCAACGCCGAGCAGGGCCCCGCTTTTCTCAATTCCTTACGGGAACTTACCCGCAAGCACGGCGCCCTTTTGATACTTGACGAAATTGTATCCGGGTTCCGCGTCGCATTGGGCGGCTATCAGGAATACTGCAACGTGGACTGCGACCTGGCAATCTTTGCGAAAGGTCTTGCCAACGGGCTACCGCTGTCGGTCGTCACGGGAAAAGCACCCATCATGGATGAATTCGAGAAGGCCATCGTAAGCTCGACCTATTCGGGCGAGGCGCTTTCGCTGGCCGCGGCCAAGGCCGCGCTGAATGTCTACCGGAAAAATGACGTTATCGGCCACCTCTACACCATGGGCGCGCGGTTCCAAAGCGGCTTGAACGCGCTCTTCGAACAGTATGGGTACCCCCTCGAAGCGCGTGGATTGGCGCCTTGTTCGGCCCTCGTTGAACATGAACGAGGCCGCACCGTCAAAAACGCCCTTGACAAATTGTTCCGCGAATCGTACACGCACGGTTTGTCGCTGTATACCGTCTGCTACATCAACTTCTCGCACCAGGAGCACGATATAGATGAAGCACTCAGCCGTTTGGAAGACACCCTCAAAGCGCTGGCGTAACACTCAGTGCATATTGCCTTTCGGCCTTTGATGGTTAATCACCACGTACAATGCCGTGACGCCTGCAGGCTGAGATCATTCGTGCCTCTCAATATCTCCTTATGTCTGCGGATACCCTCTCCGGTTTCAGGTTAGTATCCCACACTATAGATCGCGCAGACAGGCCAGGCAGAGGCGCACCTCGGTTTCAGTGACCTCCTCGCCGGCGAACTGCCGGATGGATTTGATGCGCGTACCAATGAGATGCGTGGCAGCTTCGCTTACCCGCGCAAACGTTTCGTCATCAACCCACGGGTACGGCGAAGGGCGGTTGTTCTTGTAAAGAAAGCTCTCGAGTTCGCCTACCACCCACTCCTCACTACGCCGGAGGTGGCGGCAAATGTCATTGATGGATGCTTCTTCTTCGAACAACTTGTGCGCCGCCGCTTGTGGCGACCGAGAATCGCGCGCGATTGCTCCAGACGCCGGCGATTTTTTTTCGCTCGAAGCCTGCCCAGTATCTTCAAGATGTTCGCGGATGGCTGTACAAAATATCCGCCAATACCTGCGGCATTTGTATCTGCCGACGCCATTCACAAGCGCGAATTCCTCTTTAGAAACGGGTTTCTTTCGCACCATCTCGTGCAGCGTTACGTCCCAGAAAATACGAAATGCGGGTATACCAAGCCTGCGAGCCTCATCACGGCGGGCCCGCCGCAGCTTTTCAAAGAGGTGGGCATCCAAATCACCTGTGTGAGCGGGGGGCTTTGTCCGCCCTCCTCGTCTTGCGGAACGTGCCTCCGGTAGAGCCAGAATACGTGGGTGATTGGGCGCGGCGCAGATGTCGCAACCCCCGCACCGTTTGGCGGGATAACGCTCCCCGAAGTATTCGAGGATGCTCCGCCGCCGACAAACCCGTTTACTGCACGCGTCGTGCATGGCATCCAGTTTCTTATCACTGATTTCTCGCACTTCGGGTTCCTGGTCGCCTTGTATGGCCCGCCATGCTTCGCGATCGGCGTGGGCGTAAAGCAGGTAGCAATCGGATGGAAGGCCATCGCGCCCGGCACGTCCGCTTTCCTGTTGGTAATGTTCGAGGGATTGGGGCATCGCGGCATGGGCCACGAACCGCACGTCGGGCTTATCGATTCCCATGCCAAAGGCGACCGTCGCAACGACGATAGCCGACTCCTCCCGCAGAAACCTTTCTTGATTGCGCTTGCGCACGGCGTCCGCCAATCCTGCGTGGTAAGGCATTGCGTTATATCCCTCCCGCTTCAGAAATACGGCCAGTTGTTCTGTGTCTTTGCGCCGGATACAGTACACAATACCCGACTGGCCGCGGTGTTTGACGGCAATCGCCTTGATTTGGTCGTAAAGGCGGGCACGTTTGATAAACCAGTACTTGAGATTGGGACGATCAAACGAACCCGTGAGGATGCATGGTTCTACGAGCCCAAGCGATACCGCGATGTCCTCACGCACACGCTCCGTGGCCGTGGCCGTGTAGGCGTGGACCTGTGTGGAGGGAAAACGTTCCTTCAGGCAACGCAAGGCGCGGTAACTCGGGCGAAAGTCATGCCCCCACATGCTGATACAGTGCGCTTCGTCCACCACGAAATAGGCAATGCGCTGCTTTTCCAAAAAACGGAGGAACCGCGGCTGGGTGAGCCGCTCGGGCGCCACGTACAACAGGCTAAGCGCCCCGGACGCTGTTTTGGCTGCGATCTTCCGGTGGTCGTCGCGCGATTGACCACTGTGTACGCACGCCGCCGCAATACCGCGTCCTTGCAACGCGTCAACTTGGTCCTTCATCAGCGAAATCAACGGGCTAACAACGACCGCCAAGCCTGTGCCGGTCAATATAGGCGCCTGATAACAAAGGGATTTTCCGCCCCCCGTCGGCATCACGACAACCGAGTCCCGCCCGCTCAGAATCGCGCCGATGGCTTCCTGTTGAAGCGGGCGAAACGTGTCGAATCCCCAATAATCGCGGAGTATCGGTTTAATCCGGTCCATATGAAACGAGAGAGTAGCAAATTCAGAATGCGCAGCCAAAGTGCCGGCGACCTAAACTTGTGTCGATTAAGAGAATGCGTGTGACTGGCGCTTCCCCCTTATATCCTCTTTGCGGTCTATGGCACCTCGATGGCCTCCATGGTTATATTCTCCTGAACTCGGTTGCGGTCGAGCCCTGCAAACTGTGTATAGGAGCTAAGTGCCGTAGAATTCTTGTCATTCCTTCTAGAATCGGGCTTAATTTGTGGCCGGAGGTACGATGAAGACCACAGACAAAACGAGACTGCGCAGGCTGGTGGGTTGGATCGACGCGAGACTGGTCAAGGCATACGGCGAACCGGCGCCCCATCCGCCAGGCGACCCGCTGGACGGTTTGATCGCCACGATCCTCTCGCAGAATACAAGCGATACCAACAGCAAGCGCGCTTATGCCGCGATGCGTGCCGCGTTCCCTACCTGGAAAGACGTCATGAATGCCTCGCCCAAGCAACTCGAAAACATCTTGAGGCCTGGCGGCCTCGCGAAAACCAAGGGTGCCCGCATTCAACGCCTTCTCGAGTCCATCACGGCAAAGGGGCGCTTGTCATTGGATCCCATCAAAAAAATGACGAATGACGAAGCGCAGGCATATTTGCTGGCGTTCGACGGTGTGGGATACAAAACCGCACGCTGTGTGCTCCTGTTCCAGCTTGGTCGTGATGTTTTTCCCATTGATACCCACGTGTACCGTGTGTTGCGAAGAATGGACATCATTCCGGAAAAGATGAATGGGGAGCGCGCCCATCTATACCTGCCCCAGTTTATCGCGAAGGGGCGTTGCTACCCTCTGCACATCAACCTGATTCGACACGGAAGACATATATGCCACCCCCGAAACCCGGAATGTGCCCAATGCCCTTTGCAATCGCGGTGTGGTTTCTGGAAGACCGTCGAAAGTGCGCAGTGAACATTTTCTGACGGCGATAAAGGCCGGCTCGGCAGCCCTCCATTCACTTCAACGCACCGAGAACGCCGAAGATCAAAACGGCCAGTCGAAATGCGGGATGGGAAGGCAAAACGCCCAGTCCAACGCTTCGAGCAATTCCGGCGGACCATCCAGTGCATCGGTGATTGACAGCCCCGTTGCGGGCACGGCGCCCAGCCACATGCGGGTGAAAGCATTTACTGATCCGCGAAGGGTTGGAAGGCCTTCCTTTGCGCCCTTTTCCGCAAAGCAATCGCAACCGATGGTGACGACATAATCCCCCGCTGTCCCACGCCATGTGGCGCTGTCATCGAGAAACTGGTCGATGGGATCGCTGAGACTCAAGTTAAAGCGCAGCTCATCGCACCGCAGATGGGTCTTTGCAAGGCACTTCGGCAGATCGAGAATGCGGGCCTGGGAGACAGCGTACGCTTTAAAACCGAGTTTAAACGGGCCTTCTTCCCGCACCCGCAACTCGCGAAACGGATTCCGAAGAAGATCCTGAAGAACAATGCCGGGAGGTTCATGAAGTTTGACCACACGAACCTGGTCCCCCATACCTCCGAGCAATGCGAGGAGCTCCTTAAGTTCCTCGGCATTCCGATAAGCCATCCAGCCAACCCAGTAGGGTCCCGCAACCACATTCGCGGGATTGATCCACAACGCATGCGACAGTGAGCCGCCCGCTCCGTCGCGGTAGCCAAGTCCGAAGGCGTTTTTGGAAGCCAACATGTTCGCACGCGTCATTTCCGAAGCGCTAAGAATGCACGACCCGTGAACGCGACGACGCGCCGTACGGCACCGATGAATTTCCTCGAAGTCATCCGCCGTGAGACGACACGGCGAGCGAAACCGCGCGTCAATATGGATTTGGGCGGGATCAATCTGAAACAAGTGCCTGTAGGCGCTCGTGCCAAAACCCAGCAAGTTATAAAAGCCCTGGTCGAACATACCCAAGGCCGAGACTTCCGCGCCGGTTTCGGCCTCGCGGGCGACCGCCTGCGCGGTCAGACGTTTCGCAAGACCTTGGCGCCGGGCCACGCGGCCGGTGGTGACCGCCCGGACACACGCAAGGGAAAAATCCGTATCGAGATAGCGTATTTCGCCCGTGGCCATGATGACCGCGCACTCGGCTGCGCCGTTGAGTTCGGCCACTACCGCATGACCAGCAGCGAGCATCAAGTCCAAGCGTTCTTCATGAAGTGGATTATTGCGCTCATTCCACCCCACTTCCTGCCAGATTCGGTGCACGGCTTCGCGGTCTTTTGCTGCTTCGTAAGGTCGCCAGTCCATGATGAAGTCCCCTTTTTGCGCGGTTTCCAATCGGATAGTCACGTATCCACGAAACCATGCGCATCGAACGCCCTCAGGATAGCAGGATTGCGCCAGGCACGCGAAGCAGCTATAGTCGTTTGGCAAAATCTGGGGAACCCGGAACGCCGCATCCGCGGGATGCGCACTGGATTGCAATGCCCGAAAATAACGCCTCCATAAACGTGGTCTTTGTGATCTATCTTGCCGCCATGCTCGGTTTGGGGGTTCTCTTTTTCCGCCGCACCGAAAGCACCTCGGACTACTTCCTGGGCGACCGCAAACTTGACAAGTGGGTGGCCGCCCTGAGCGCCCAGGCATCGGACATGAGTGGGTGGCTATTGCTTGGATTGCCGGGAGCGGCCTATCTCTCGGGACTTTCCGCATCGTGGATCGCCGTCGGTCTGCTGGTAGGCACCTATCTCAACTGGCGATTCGTGGCGCGGCGGTTGCGGCATTTCACCGGGGTTTCGGAGGAGATTATCACGATATCCGATTACCTCGAGCGCCGCTTTCGCGAGAAACGCAAGCTTCTGCGTATCATTTCGGCCCTGTTTATCCTCGTGTTTTTCATGATCTACACGTCATCGGGCTTTGTTGCGGGCGGGAAACTCTTTAGCACCGTATTTCACATTCCCTACACTGCAAGCCTGCTGCTCGGTGCGGCCGTTGTGGTCTCCTACACCTTTCTGGGGGGATTTAACGCGGTTTGTTGGACCGATTTTTTCCAGGGTACGCTAATGTTTATCGCTATCCTGGTCGTGCCGGTGCTGATACTTGATTCGGCGGCTATGAGCGGAATGGTTCGCACAAGTTTTGAAGAACTCACTATCTCGGACCCCACTTACTTCACCGCTTTTGGAAAGACCCATGCCGGCGTAGCGGCACTCATCATTGGAACAGTATCGTCTCTCGCCTGGGGGCTGGGCTATTTCGGCCAACCGCATATTCTCGTACGGTTCATGGCCATCCGCTCGGCCGATGACGTCCCTGTAGCGCGCCGAATCGCCATGGTGTGGGTCACGCTGTCCCTTGCCGGAGCGGTGGCCGTAGGCATCCTCGGGCGGATGGCCGGTCCCATGCTTGAAGGCCCAGACGCCGAGAAAATCTTCATGGTGCTTGTACGCCTGCTCTTCCCGGGCGTTCTCGCGGGCGTGTTTCTGGCGGCGATTCTCGCCGCCATCATGAGCACGGCGGACTCGCAGCTCCTGGTGACGACCTCGGCGTTTACGGAAGATTTTTACCGTTCATTCCTGCGAAAGAAAGCCGGAAACACGGAACTGGTTTGGGTAAGCCGCCTGACGGTTGTCGGCGTCGCACTTGCCGCACTGCTGATGGCGTTTGTCTCCCAAAAGCTGGTTTTCGCGCTCGTGGCGTATGCATGGGCGGGGTTTGGGGCGACGTTTGGTCCGGTACTTCTCGGGTCGCTGTTTTGGCGGCGCATGACCTGGCAGGGAGCGTTGTGTGGCATGATCATCGGCGGTCTCACGGTGCTCTTTTGGGGACAAATCGATGGCGGCATTTTTGACCTTTACGAGATCGTGCCCGGCTTCCTCCTTTCAACGCTGACCATAATTGTGGTAAGCCTGCTGACGCCGCCGTCGGAAGAAGCCGCCGAGGAATTCGACCGGCTGGTGTCCGAGTTAACGGACCCGGATGCGGCGTTGGAACAATGAGTGTGCATCATTCCCGGGCAACCGAAAGGAATCCTTTATGACCTACTTACTCGCTGTACTTTTGGCTCCGACGTTCGGCGCGGCCACAGAATCCGCGCCGAGACTCGCACTTGTATGTGCTGAATCCAACGATCTTTACCACGTGCTTGCAAAGACCGACATCCAAGCAGCCCGGTTCGACACCGTTGCCGACGCCATCGATGCTTCCCCGAAAGGCGGCGGAGTACTTATCTTGGCGGACGGCTATCCGGACCAACACACCAAAATGAACGATCGAGATTTGCAGGCTGCCGCAGAGAAAAAGCTTCGTCTATACATCGAGTATCCGTCGCAGCTTCCCGGGATAAAACTTGGCGCGCCGCGCGAAACCTCCTGGGAACGCGGAGTGGTAGCGTCGGATTTTTTCGGCGATGAACTGGCTTTCCAACGCATCCTGGCAATTCACGGATGCCGTTACCTACCGGTCGACGCGTCGAATCCCCATCTTGTGGTAGCGCGGGTAGCTGGATTCGATACGGCAGTCTTCGGCATTCCCAAAGATGCCTCGCCCATACTTTTCGAGCATCCCGACCTGCCTGCGCTCGTTTCCACGACCTGTCTAAGCCGTTTCGTGACGGCCCGATACGCGCCGAGCGGCGCATGGGAGACGATCTGGGCGCGTATTCTCGAGTGGCTAAGCCCCGGCACGGCGCTCGACAGCTTCAAGTATACCCCCACCGTCCGACCGTCATTTTCCCTGGGAGCACCGTTGCCTGAAACAGTCGAAACAAATGCCTTCAAGCGCGGCGTCAACTGGTTTTTCGATGCGAAGCTCTTCGTGAATCCAGACTGGCCCGACGACCGGAGCTCGTGTCCCGACCGTGTAGGCCCCATGCCCGGCGCCGATTGGACCATTGGCGACGGCAGCGGCGGCATGCTCGAGGGGTTTAACTCCACGATTCATCCCGATGGCTCGCAGAACATGCGCTGGTGGATGCGCAACGACTGCATGAACGAAGGAATGATGGCGCTTGCCTTCCATGCAAAGCTTGCGGACGACAGACAAAGCCGAAAAACCGCCAACAATCTCGGCGATTTCATTTACTTCGAGTGCCCGGCCACCAAGGGCCCGCGTGATGATCCTCAGAATCCCTGCTTCGGACTCATGAGTTGGGACATCACGGAAAACCTCGGGGTATTTTATGGCGACGACAATGCCCGCGCCATGTTAGCCGCGATCGCTTCCTCTGCCCTTCTCGAAACCGACCGTTGGAACAAAAAGATGTTGCGATGCATGCTCGCGAACCTGCGTACAACCGGCCGGTTGGGATTCCGCGGGGGCCGTATCGACGCAGGCCCCCTCATCGAGAACGGCTGGCAGCACTACTTAGAGCGCGAGAACACCCATTACTCGCCCCATTACGAGTCGTATCTCTGGGCCGTATTCCTGTGGGCCTACCATCAAACCGGATACGACATGTTCCTCGACCGCGCCCGTAACGCCGTCCGTATGACCATGGAGGCGTACCCGGACCAATGGCGGTGGACCAACGGCCTCCAACAGGAACGCGCCCGTATGCTCCTCTGCCTGTCGTGGCTGGTGCGCGTTGACGATACGCCCAAACACCGGGCCTGGCTCGACAAAATCGCGTCGGACTTGCTCGCGTCGCAGGATGAATGCGGTGCGATTCGCGAAGAACTCGGAAAAACCGGGTTCGGGAGTTTCGCCCCGCCGGCATCCAACAAAGCCTACGGCACCGCCGAGGCGCCACTCATTCAGAAAAACGGCGACCCCTTGTGCGACTTGCTCTATACCACGAACTTCGCTTTCCTCGGGCTTCACGAGGCCGCCGCTGCTACAGGCAAGCCCGAATACATGCGGGCGTCGGATAAACTGGCTCGATTCCTCTGCCGCATCCAAATCCGCTCGGAAACGCACCCGGAACTCGATGGAGGTTGGTTTCGTGCCTTTGATTTCGACCGCTGGGAATACTGGGCCAGCAATGCCGACCTGGGCTGGGGCGCCTGGAGCATCGAAAGCGGGTGGACCTGCGGGTGGATCAACGCCGTCCTGGCCATGCGGCACATGAACACGTCCCTTTGGGACCTGACACAAGGCAGTACCATCGAGCGACATTTTGACGCGTTGCAGCCTTTGATGCTTCGCGGACTTGAATAGGCAGACCCCTCAGGGCCACAATCATGCGAAGGTGCTTTTCGGGCCAATTAAAACCATGGAGAATACGTGATGAGCGCAATCCTTTGTTCCTTGTGTTTAATTTTCAATGCGGTGCAGCCCGAATTTGAAGCGGCAAAACCGGTCTGGCCCGAGGGCCGTGAGACCGAAATGAACCTGTTCGTGGGATTCCGCGCCGTGTTCGAGCATCCGGGAACGGGACCGGTCATGGTGCGTATGGCCGGAGCCTCCAATTACCGCGTGTTTGTCAACGGACACTTCCTATGCCACGGCCCCGCGCGGGCAGCCCACGGATTCTTTCGCGTTGACGAATATGATGCCGCACCCTTGTTGCGCACAGGAAAGAATGTCGTGGCTATCGAAGCAGCCGGGTACAACGTCAACAGCTACTACATTATCGATCAGCCCGCTTTTTTGCAGGCGGAAATTGTAAAAGGAGACGCCGTCCTCGCGGCAACGGGGACCGAGTCGCCTTTCGAAGCGACCATTCTCGACCAGCGTATTCAGAAGGTCGAACGTTATAGCTTTCAGCGACCATTTATTGAAGCGTATCGTCTCGATCCAACGAGTTACGCATGGCGTACGGAACCGGAGACGGACATTGAACCGTGTTCTCTCGCAGTTGTTCCGGACAAGAATTTGATTGCGCGGCACATTCCCTATCCGACCTTCGAGACGCGGCCGGCCCTTCGTATAGTGAGCGAGGGAAGCTTGCTGCCCGGACAGGAAGTCAAAAAACCCTGGCCCGGGCACGCCGGCCGTGTCGGCCCCGATTACAAAGGCTACCCGACGGACGAACTCGAGGTGCATCCATCCCGGGAATTGCAAAAAATCGCTTCGGTCGATGCCGAAGCCGTCGAGAATGCCCTTCCTCCCGAAGGCGCAATTAACTTGAAGCAAAATACGTTTCGTATCCTCGATTTCGGCACGAATTTCAGCGGGTTTCTCGGCGCCACCATTACCTGCACGGAACCTACCACGGTGTATTTCGCCTTTGACGAAATCCTTACCGACGGCGGCGTGCATTGGCACCGCATGAACTGCGCCCAGTTCGTTCCTTATTACCTCGAGCCGGGGACGTACGCGGTCGAGTGCTTCGAACCCTATACGATGCGTTACGTGAAAGTCATGACCGTGGATGGAGGCTGCACCGTCGAAAACGTGTACGTGCGCGAATACGTGTATCCGGACGCCTTCGAAGCCACGTTTGCGTCAAGCGATCCGCGACTTGAGACGCTGTTCGAAGCAGGACGCCAGACCTTTATCCAAAACGGTACCGACATCTTTATGGACTGCCCGTCGCGCGAGCGGGCAGGGTGGTTGTGCGACAGCTTCTTTACCGCCCGGACGGCATTGGTTTTGAGCGGCGATACCCGCCTCGAACACAACTTCTACGAGAACTTTCTGCTGCCCGATAGTTTTGCGCATCTTCCCGAGGGAATGTTGCCGATGTGCTACCCCGCCGACCATTACAACGGAAATTTCATCCCGAATTGGGCCATGTGGTTTGTGGTGGAGTTGGAAGAGTACGCCGCGCGCAGCGGTGACCGCACGATGGTAAAGGCGCTTAAGCCCAAAATCATGGCTCTGTTCGACTATTTCAAAGAGTTCGAAAACGAGGACGGCCTTCTCGAGAAACTCGAGCGATGGGTCTTTATCGAGTGGTCGGAAGCCAACAAGTTCGTGCAGGACATCAATTATCCCACCAACATGCTCTACGCGGGCACACTGGCGGCGGCGGGACGCATGTACAACATGCCGGAACTCGTCGAAAAGGCCCAAAAGCTCCGAGAAGTCATCCGCGAACAATCCTTTGATGGCGCGTTCTTTGTCGACAACGCGGTGTACGAAGACGGGGAACCCAAAATTACCCAGAATCATTCTGAAGTCTGCCAGTATTTTGCGTTCTTCTTTGATGTGGCAACCCCCGAGACCCATGCCGAATTGTGGAAGAAGCTGCACACCGAATTCGGGCCGGACCGCGAAGAAACCAAAGCCTATCCGGAAGTCCATCCGGCCAACTCATTTATTGGCAACATGCTTCGCTTCGAATTGCTCTCTCGCTACGGTCTCGGGTCTCAGATTACGCGCGAATCCGTCGATTACCTCATGTACATGGCGGAGCGGACCGGTACGTTGTGGGAGAATGTGCATGACCGTGCAAGCTGCAACCATGGCTTCGCCTCGCACATTTGTTTCACGCTCTATCGCGATGTCCTGGGCGTTTACCGCTTCGACCCGTTCAACAGGTCGATCCGCTTGCGATTCAATGACGTCGGCCTGGATTGGTGCGAGGGTGAATTTCCTGTTCCTGATGGCACGGTCCGGTTGCGCTGGGATAAACACGGCGACACCTTGCGCTACAAACTCGAGCATCCCGAGGATTATCGAGTTGAAATCGAGAATCCCACCGGCATGACAGTGGAGCGCATCGGTAAGTAATTTGACGCCTTTGTTTTACCGAAAACATGCAGGCTGTTGTGTTCTTCGGTGATAACGCTTGACACGCCCCTTTTGGGCTGCGTA
>JAWODE010000004.1:0-12330 GCA_046483455.1 Candidatus Hydrogenedentota bacterium
CGCCTTCATCCGCGGGCGGACGCCCCTCCCGCACCTCGGGCGATTCCGGGAAAGCTTCCGCGTAATATTCCCAAATCGTATTTCCAATACGCGCAATCTCTTCCTGATTCCGCTGATAATTGACGTAACTATAAACACCGTACCCCACGAGTACTAAGAACGCCAACGCGGCCGAGAATACTATGTGACGACTCACGCCCGACCACGCCGCGGGCGCCGCCAGCGGACCCGTGCGGAAATCGAGCCCGTAAGCCCCGCCCGCTGCCGTCAGCGAAACACCCACAAGCGACGCCCAGGCATTCACCCGGCCGACCGAGGCCTCTGGTTCTGTCTCTTCCCGGTCACTTGCCGCAAGGGGACCCTCTGGACCCACCGCAACCGGCTGCCCATTCGCCTGGACGTGCTCGGTCCCTTTCACCCCCTCCATAAGGTCCACATAGCGCACCGGCGTCTCCAGCCCTTGCTCGAAACCGGCACGATGAAATTCACTCATGGCCTGTCCCGTGACGATCAGCTCCGGAACAACAGCATCCTCCTCGGGCCACGAAGCTTGAAACGCCCGCAGCGTATTCTGCACCTCGCGCGCGACGTTTTCCGGCTCGCTCCGAAACGCGGTCGCGGTCAGCGAAAGATGCCTGAGAAACACCAGCGACGTACCGAGCGTAACCACCAGCGACGAACCGCTGTCGCGCACGTGCAGCGCAGCCGACAAGCTATGGCCCCCCTTCTCCCGGCTACGCAGCAGCGAGCTTAGACCCGCACCGTCCAGCCCAATCCCTTCCACCTCAATCCCGGCAGCGCTGAGTACCTCCAGCTGCTCCTCGAGCAACGTACGCCGTACGCCGACTGCAAGAACGTCCGTGCTGCCGTCCGCCTCGCGAATCGTGCTGTAATCCACCGCCAGGTCGTCAATAGGAAACGCGAGGTAAGGCTCCAACTCGAACGGCACCGCCGACGCCACCTTGCTCTTCCCTTTGAAGGGCAACGTCAGTTTGCGCGCAATGGCGTAGTCGGTCCTCGCGCACAACACCCACGCGGCGGGGTTCGCCCTCGTAAGCGAACGGACATGGGTTGCCGCGGCCACCAGGGCCTCAAACCGCTCGCTCGCGCTCGCATATACCGCATGGCACGCATGGGCTTCCGTGATGGACGGGACGCGCGACCCCGTGTTTACCACCGCAAGCCGGATTTCGTCGTCCTCGAATTCAATGGCGCCGATTTTAGACGGCAATTTCATTGCGTTACTCTCCAATCCAATGTACGGAACAATTCAGCCGCCTCCATCCCCGAATTCCGCCACACAAAGGCCTGAATTCGTACCATTGCGTTCTCATACAGCCCCATCCCCTCGATTTGAAACACGTCGCTCGACCACGTCCACACTTCCGGCTTGCGTACGGCCGCCTCGGCTTGCCCCGCTCGCGCCCCTCCCTGCTCTTTTGGGTCCAGCAAGCCCCGCGCCTCCGCATCGGCCCGGCTCGTTACCGGGTCGCCGTTTTCCTGCCACCCCATAATCATCTCCGACAGCCCCGACTGCCCGATGGCATCCGCCATCGCCTCGAGAACGGGATACTTCGCCGTATTGACGTTGATACGGCCCAACGGGTCGCCATGCACGGTGAGGAGTTCCGTCAACGGTGGAAATTCCTCTGGATTCTCCGGATCCCCGAAAAAGAGTTCCGGCGTCATGCCGTACACCAAAAGCAATTCCTCCACAGAACTCATCGGACCGTTCTTGCACCCATATGGAGGCTCGGTCGTCATATAGAAATCGACTTCGGCGCCCGTACTGCGCATCTCGTCATCCGCGTCAAGCCAGTCCAGAATGGCGTCGACCACATTGGGGTCCCCGCCGCGCCGCTCTATTAATATGCGCAACGCCTCGACCATATACTCGTTCTCTTCCCCATTCGTGGGTTTAAGTAAGGCATTAACATTCAGCTTCCCGTATTCATCCTGCACCCGGCACTGCATTATGGCTTCGTTGATCTGTTGATAGGGCAGTCCCTGCGCCCACAGATCCAAATGACTGTCAAACGCCACCTCCTGTCCGCTCACCGCCGTCTCTTCCAGGTCGGCCGCCAGCAACGAGTAGCCATAAGCCACGGCCGAGCGCGCGGCAATCCGCGCCTCGAACATCGTGACATTGTTCGCCACAAAACTCGCCTCGACCCGTGTCTCATAGGCGTGTTCCACCACCAAGACCGTCAGCAGCACAACAAACAGCAGCGCCAGCAGCAAGGCGACACCCTCGTTCGAGGCACGCTCCCGGGCGGCATATGGAGCCCCGCGCGGCCTCACTGATTGCTCCCCTCCGGCTGGATGTTGTTATCCGAACCCTCCGTGTCGCCCGTGCGCCGGCCTGCCTCGGTCTCGAGTTGTTGTAGCGCATCGCGCGCCGCTTGCCCCGAAAAATTGGGCAACGAACGGCCATCTTGTGTTACCCCCATCCCCACTGGAATGGGAATCACCATTTCAAAATCCGGGTCCTCGATCTCGTCAAACCGTTTGGACGCCTCCTCTTTAAGTTGCTGCTCCGTTTTCGCAAAATTGATCCGGATGTGTACGCACCACGGGGCACGGCCAAACTCCACCGAGTCCCACTCGTCCAGCCAGTCGGTACCGTCAAAATACTGGATATCCATCGAGCGAATCGGCACGCTCCAGTGAGGCGCCTCGTAACTGGCCTCCGTGCCAAGATCGTCCATCTCCTCACCCAGCCTGTCCTGTCCGCCCAGCCTGTTTTCGCTACCCAAACCGTTACGGCTGCCCACGCCGTTTTGGCTGTCCTCGAGTTGCCCGACACTGCCCGCGATCATCGGCATTTCCACCGCCTCGAGCATGGCGTTTTCAAGGCCTTCCTCGGACTCATCGGCATCGTCATCCCCGAGATCAAGCCCCATCTCTGTGTCTTCCGATTTCATCACTTCGTACCGCACTTCCTTGATATCGCCGGGAAGTGACATGCCGCCCATCAGCGGAGCAGACGAACAAAACCGCACCGAGTCCATCGGACCGTCCCTGGATTCGTCGTTAACCCCCACAAACTGGAAAGCGGCTTGTTCACTGGTCCGGTCCATGTAGACACTGCGGAAATTGGTCTCGAAATTCCGGACAAGAAACTGCCGGAGCCGCGTCTCCTCCGCCGCCGCGCGCGCCATCGCCGCTGAATTTACGACCGAATTCAACGACGAATACACGATAGCCGTCATGATCACAATGATGGCCAGCGCCAGCACCATTTCCATCAATGTAAAGCCATCATTTCGCATGCTGCCTCACTGCCCTGCTCTCGAAGCGATCCCCGAAGCGCGCGAGGACAAGTCGCTCAAGTCGATGCCCGACATCCCTGAGGCCCCTGACAAATCTCGGGGCGAGGTCACACCAGCGCCCTCGCCCGCGGCCATGCCCCCCATCATGCGCGGGTCATACACCAAAAACACGATGTCGTGCTTCTCCCCTTCGGGGTCCTCGACCGTGACCAACACATCGAACAATAAAACATTGCCTTCCCCCATTTGCTGGGCTTCAAACGTATACGAGTAATCCGGATAGCGCTCTCCAAAATCACCGTCCCCCGCAAGGTTTCCGGCCAACACTTCCGTTTCCGCCCGTCCCACAGCCTGCGCGACAAAATTGCGTATCGTCACTTTATCGCGCGCCGACTCATACACCTGGAGCGCGCGGAAATGCGTTTCGAGCAATACAAACATCACGCCGCCCAGCACGGCCAGCGCCACCACGATCTCTATCAACGTGAAACCGCCGTCATGCCGCCGCAGATGCCGACGGCCGCAATTCCGCTTCCCATCCGCAATCACAACATCTCCTCTTTGCCCTCGTAAAGATGGGCGTTGCCGGTTATGGCGTCCCACGAAACCGTGAAATACTCCTCCGTCTCCTCGCTTTTCAAATAGACATACACGGGCTCGGCAAGCCCCAGGGTCGTCACATCAACTTCCACCAGCCCCTCGCTGATTTCCGACGTGCCCACCCGCACGCTTTCAATTCGCACGCCTTCCGGCAACCTCGTCCGTTCCAGCAACGACGTCTTCACCTCATCAACACTTTCCTCATCCGCGTCGTCATCCAGGCTAAATTCTTTGCCCTCGAACAAGTCACCCGTTTCGCTCAAAATACCGTCGTGTTTCACATTCCGGGCCTTCGACTGAAGCGACAACGTTGCAAATCGGTCGAACCGTTCTTGCAACATACGTGCTTGTTCATTCATCGCTTCTTGCGAGCCGGCCTGGTACAACGCCGCATTCCGGTCCTGCATCTTTTGCCCCGGGGCGGTTTCCTCGAGGCGGCCGAACGTCTCGTCGTCAAACATGCCCTCCCCGTTTTCCTCAAGCTCATACTCGCTAAGCCAGCGGATGGCCCAGTATTGCTGGGGTTTGTCTTCTTCGGGGCTCAAATCGATCCGGATTGTGAGCCGTTCATGAGCGATAACCGCATGGGCCATGGCCGCGCGTCCATAACCCGCCATATGCCGCGCCGCCCCTTCGAGGTTGCTAAACAGAATCGTAGGCATAAGCTGCGGAATCGCAATGGCCATGATCAGCCCCGCAATGGCGATAACGACCGCCAGCTCCACAAGCGTGTAGCCGCGGCCTCCACGACGGGCACGCGGCGCAACCGGACCCAACCCATTTCGGCAAGGGCGTGTCACGAGGGGCCGTCCTATTCGCTTTCGCCTTGAAGGTTCCAGCTTACGATATCCGCATTGTAGCCGGTGCCGCCCTTCTGGCCGTCGGCGCCGTAGCTGACGATCTCGTACTCATGCCCTTCCGCGCCGGGGCTCGTATACACGTACGAATTCCCCCACGGGTCCTTCGGGATACTGTCCGCATCGAGGTAATTCTTGTCCTTCTCATTGTTAATGAGCGCCTCGAGCCCTTCGCTGGTGCTCGGAAACTTCTTCATTTCCAACTTGTATTGCGTCAGGGCGGTCTTAAAATGGGATATCTGGGCCTTCGCCGTGCTCACATGCGCTTCATCGGCCACCGACAAAAACCGCGGCGCCACAAGCGCGGCCAGCAACCCCAGAATCACAATGACAACCATCAACTCCACCAGCGTGAATCCGGAGTGCCTGTTTCTCTTCTCTCTACGTTTCCGTCTATCCATCTTCAGCCCTCCTCAGGCAAACGTGCTGCTGATTGTGAGAATCGGAAGCAGCATCGCGATCACTAAGAATCCTACAAACACGCCCATCACCAAGATAATGAGCGGCTCCAATAAACTGACCAGCGCATCCACGGCCATATTCACTTCTTCATCGTACGTATCGGCCGTTTTCAACAACATTTTCGGCAATTCGCCGCTACGCTGGCCCAGTTCCACCATATGCACCAGCATCGGCGGAAACACGCCCGAGTCCCGCAACGGCTCCGAAAGGTTCCGTCCCCTGCGCACCTGCGTCTTCACATCGTCCATAATCTGCTCGGCCTGCCGGTTTTGCAGCACCGTCTTCACCACCTCGAGCGCGTTCAGCATGGTCAACCCGCTCTCGAGCATCGAGCCCAGCGTACGCGAGAACCGCCCGCATACCACCTTCAAATACAAATCGCCCACATAGGGCACCCACATCTTGAAGCGGTCCCACTGCAACCGACCCTCAGGCCGGCTTACCCATGTGCGCCACGTGAAATAGCAGCCTAACAACACCAGCAGCATCGCCCACCACCAGTCGTAGATAATATCGCAGCTGAACAGCAACGCTTTCGTAATCCCGGGAAGTTCAACCTTTTGACGGGCAAAAGTGCCCACAATCTTCGGCACCACCACCATCATCAGGAAAACGATTACACCCACACTCACAAACCCCATCAACACCGGATAGGCCAAGGCCGACGAGACACGCGCACGCAGGCGAACGTTGCGCTCGAGAAGCTCGGCCAAACGCATCAAGACCGCCTCGAGAGCCCCACTCGCCTCACCGGCGCGGACCATGTTCGTATACAACGCGTTAAACACCCGGGGATGCTGCGACATCGCGTCCGCGAGCGTTACCCCCTCGTTCACGCGGTCCCGCACGTCAAAAATCACTTTCTTTAACCGCTGATTACCGGTCTGGTCCAGCAAGGCCGTCAAAGCCTCGACGAGCGACATCCCCGCCTCGACCAGTACCGCGAGCTGGCGCGTCATCAGGGCAACGTCGCGGCCCTTGATGCGGCCGAACGAGCCGCCCATAACATCCGTCGTAACAACCGCCTTCTCGCTCGATTCCCGCACATTAGTCGGGAACAGTTGCTGCTCGCGCAGCTTGCGCCGGGCCGCCGCGGGCGAATCCGCATCGATAACGCCCCGCACCGACTTCCCGGAACCCGCGATCGCTTCATAATCGAATACGCCCATACCGGTTAACGCGCGCCTCCGTACCTCATGCAATCACGCCCTCGAGCAGATCGTCGCGCGTCACGCGCAGCACTTCCTCGATGGTCGAAATGCCCACGCGTACCTTCGCCGCGCCATCCGCCCGCAACGTTCGCATGCCTTCCTTAACCGCTTCCCGCTTGATCACATTCGAGTCAACACCTTTAAGGGTTAAATCCTGAATCTGCGGGGACAATACAAGCAACTCGAAAATGCCGATGCGTCCATAATACCCCCGTTGCTGGCATATCTCGCAGCCCGTGCCCCGCCAAGCGGTCAAACCCCGCGCATCTTCCTCTCGCAGACCCAGTTCGACCCAGCTCTCCACTTCGGGCTCGTACTCTTCCTTGCAATTCGGACAAATGCGGCGCACCAAGCGCTGCGCCATAATGGCAATCGTCGAGGAACTCACGAGAAACGGCTCGATGCCCATGTTCACCAACCGCGTGATGGCCCCCGCGCTGTCATTCGTATGCAGCGTCGAGAACACCAAGTGGCCCGTCAACGACGCCTGCACCGCCATTTCAGCCGTCTCATGGTCACGAATCTCACCCACCAGAATAACGTCCGGGTCCTGCCGCAGAATCTCGCGCAACGCCGCGGCGAAATTCAGCCCAATCCGCTCGCGCACCTGAATTTGACCGATACCCGGCATCTGATACTCGATGGGGTCCTCCACCGTAATGATGTTTTTGTCCGGAAAATTCACCCGCTGAAGACCCGCATACAATGTTGTCGACTTCCCCGAGCCCGTCGGCCCGGTCACTAAAATAATCCCGTGCGAACTCATGATCAGACGGTCGAAAATCGCGTAATCCTGCTTCGAGAGCCCGAGTTCTTCGAGCCCAAACAAGAACGTGCCCTTCTCGAGGATACGCATGACCACGCGCTCGCCAAACGCCACTGGAATCACCGACACGCGAATGTCGATCTCCTTACCGCTTAATCGAATTTTGATGCGACCGCCCTGCGGAAGCCGGTGCTCGGCAATGTTCATATTCGCCATGATTTTCACGCGCGAGATGACCGCCGCCTGCTGCGATTTCGGGACCGTAAGTTTCTCATAGAGCACGCCGTCTATACGGTAGCGGATGCGCACGTCCCGCTCGAAAGGTTCGAGGTGAATATCCGACGCGCGCTCCCGAATCGCCCCCGTGATCAACAGGTTGATCAGCTTGATGATCGGCGCCTCGTTTGCCAAGTCCAATAAATCCCGCTCCGACGCCTCGAGCGAATCCAGCGTATGAATCTCGCCCGATTCCCCTTCAGTAAGCATGATATCGTCGATCATTTCCGCGGCATTTTCGCCCTGTTGATCGAAATAGGAATCGAGCACCCCCTGAATGTCGTCTTCCCGGCACAAGACCGGCGCCACCGGCCCGCCCAACAGGAGGCGCAGATCATCAAGCGGAAGGAGATTCATCGGATCGTTCACGGCTACGCAATACACCGCTCCATCCTGTTTAAACGGCACCATCCGGTATTCACGAATGAAATTAATCGGTACTTTTGTCGTCAGCGACGAATCGATCTGCTCCGTCACATCCCGCTCGAAAGGAATATCGAACTGCACGCTCAACGCCTCGAGCAACTGGTTCTCTTCGCAATACCCCAAGTCCAGCAGGATTTGGCCGAGACGTTTCGGGCGAACCCGCTGCAGCTCCAGCGCCTCGTCCACCTGTTCCTGGTGGATATGACCCAGCTCGACCAGTATCTCACCAATCTTCGCGTTGCGTCTTGGGCTCATTCTCTGCCCCGCTTGACATCGCCACGCCCAAATCCTTGTTCGGTCTCGAGCCGCTCCGTGCGGTCTTCGGTAGGCCGGTACTCGTTGCGCATGCGGTGCCGCTTCTTCATTTTCTTGATATACCCCTTCTCGAACAACACATCGAGGTTTGCCTTGCGGAACTGGTCCACCCGGTACTGGGTCACCCGATCCATGTCGATGCCCTCTTTCATGATGTACGGCGTTACCAAGAGCACGAGATTTCGCTTCTGTCGCTGGTTGCTCTTTGTCCGGAACAGCCAACCCAATAGCGGCAGATCACCCAAATACGGCGGCTGCCGGATTGATCGGTCGGTCGCTTCGCGGATCAGCCCGCCCAAAACGCCCGTCGAGCCATCCTTAATCACCGTCTCGGTTGTCACATTCGATTTCGACAGCGTCGGGCCCACAATATTCACGTCGGCACCCACCGAACTCTGAACCACTTCCGAAACCTCGACCTCAAGTTCCATGGACACGTAATCCCCCTCGCTGATTTGGGGGACAACCTTCAGCATGATGCCCACGTCCTCGCGCTGGACACGGCTATACACGCTTGCGCCCACAGCCGACTGGTCCAACGCTCGTGAACTGCCCGTAATGAAAGGCACTTCCTGACCCACCACCACCTCGGCTTCCACGTTGTCTTTTGTCGTCAAACCCGGTTGCGCGAGTACGTTCACCTCCGTAATCGCCTCCAGCATCGTGAGCAACAATGGAACATTCGGGACTTCCTGCGTTATAAAGCCCCCGGCGCCATCCGGTATCGTCAATTCCGTCGTGCCGTCAATCACGCCCGCAATTGCGCCGCCATCGCCCACCGCCGCCAGCGGCCCCTCGGTGAGAACGGTCGCCAGCGACACCACGTTGTTCAATCCAAATCCATCCTCCCCGTCTATCCCCGCCAATTCCACGGAAAGGTCAAAATTGTCGTTAATGGTCACCTCCATGATCACCGCATCGACGTGCACCTGTCTGGACGGCACATCCAATTGCGCAATAAGCTCACGAATAACTCGGTAATCCTGGGGCGAAGCAACGATCAACAGTGAATTGTTCTGTTCATAACTTGTGATCTCGACCTTCTTTTCAAAAGGCTGAATCTCCGCCGTCGCGGCGCCGCCCCCTCCTTGCTCCTGGCCTTCCTTGCGCGGGGTTAACCCGATCATCGCGCTTAAGGCCTCCTCCATGTCCTCCGCTGTTGCATTCAGGAGCTCATAAACGTGGAGGTTGTCCGACTCGTAGTCGGTAGGCGTATCGAGCAGTCCCACTAACTCGCGCACCTGCGACATCAGCGGAGCGCTCGCCAATACAATCAAGGCATTCAAACGCTCATCGGATACAATCCGCATCGTTTCTTCGTGACTCACCACCGTCGACGTTTGACGGCCCGGGACCCGCTGCTGCTGCGGCTGAGCCGGCCGGCGCGGCACCCGTGTCGGACGCGCCGCCCGCTCCTCCGGCCCGCCTCCATCCGCCCCTACGCCCAGAATATCCTGAATCTGTGTGGCCAGCACCTCCGCGCGCGTGTACTCGAGCGTGAAAATTTCCAACTCCGTCTCGTAACCCGGCACATCGATCTCTTGAATAAACTGCAGCATGTTGCGAATGCCATCGGCCGTATCCGTGATAATGAGCATATTGGTTTTTTCATAAACGCTCACGATAGCCATCTCTGAACCCAGCTGCTCGAGCAAGGCCTGCAAGTCCGAAGCATTGGCATACATAATGGGCACGATGTGCGTCGCTACCTGGTCATACCCCTCCGGCTTCTCTTCCCGGCCGATACGCAATGGATTCTTTTCGATAAACTGCCCCGACTGCACGACCCGCACAAGATGGCCATCGAGCACCTCGACCATGTCATACCCGCGCATCTGCAGGATAGAACCGAGAATGTCATAGGCCATCGAAGCGGGAATCGGCGCATGCGAGATCAACGTCACCTTCATCTGCGCCAACTGCGGGTCGATATCGAAATTCTTTCCCGTTTGCGCCCCAATGATTTTGATCACGTCCAACAAGTTCTCTTCCTCGAAATCAAGCGTCAGGAGGGCGTCCTCGTCTCCCTCCTTCGTCTCGCCCGCGGGAGCGGCTTGCTTGGGACGATACGGATCCTTCGGTATCTCCGGCTTGGGCTTGCCGATGGCCGTTAAGTCCTCCGGGTCCACCTGCGTCGGTTCGCCAGACGGTCCCGGAGGCCGCGCTGCCGCCGGGCGCGCCGGTTCCCTTCCGGCCGCGCGTTCCCCATCCGGCGCTTCGTCTTGCGCGCCGACAGGAGGGCTTACCGATAGCAGCCCAATTCCAAGACACATGAATACCCACATGGTGACCCAGGCGTTTTTCACCGTTCTTCCTTCCACTCGTTTCATGTTCATCCGCATAAGCAATTTCTGCCTCCCCCTCCAACAGAGAGAAGGCTTTCCCCCTTACACTTTCTTATTCCAGTTTGACGGTACGCGTAAGCGTTTGACCGTTGCGATTTATTTTCAAATGGAACACACTCAAATTACCGAATTTCTCCGCAACCTCGACGATTTTCTCCTGGCTGTCAATCGAAACGCCGTTTATCGAGGTAATCACATCATTGTCCGCCAGCCCGACCTTGCGGGCCAGGGGCACCCTTCCAAGAACCGGCGATGTGATCCCTATCTTATTGCCGTCACGGTCTTCCACCATTCTCGGCTTCAGTTCCGTGACCAGCCGGCCCATGTCGCTCGCCACGTCCACAATCTCTTTCCGATTGATAACCACCGGGCCGCTTTCGTTGCGCGGCGAAGGCCCCGACGACGGCCGTGACCGTGGAGCGGCCGCCATTCTTACCGCGTCCTCCCCTTCCTCCTCGTCCATCGAGAGAATTTCGCGCTGGTTCTCTTTCTTGTTAAACAGGACCACTTCCCGCTTATGCACCTCCTCAAGGATTACATCGGAAAGCACCGGTTGACCCAAATAATACGTATCCTCGACATTCGTCTGCGTATTCTTGATACCCGCACTCGCCAGCGGGTCCGTCGGGGACGTCGCCGCTGTGCCCAGTAGTTTCAAGGGAAGCGCCGTCACCGTCGTAGTGGGCTCGGGAGGCTCTTCCGGAGGCGGAGGTTCCAGCGACTTCTCCTTCGAGGCCGGCCCGAAAAGGCCATTTTCCTTGATAACGCCGTATTCCGCCAGCGATCCCACCTTCGCCACCTCGAGTTCCGGAACCGTGTCCGGCGCAGCCGAAGTTTCGATCGTAGGCGGGGGCTGAAATACCGCCGAAAAGGCCTCGTACGCCACAAAAACCAACAAAAGGCCCAGCGCCAAGTCTAATAAGACAAATGTTTTACGAACGATTAACCCTCGAAGCATCGGTACCCTTCCTGAGTACGAAAACCGGGCTATATACCGGAGCTTGCCCACAACACGGGCAGCGTTTTCACACGGCACGGTACGCGGCTACGCACCTTACTCGATTATTAAACGGCTGCATCCGCCAGAGAGTTGACGCACATCCACTCAGCCGATTTGCGCGGCCCCTCACATTGCGCCAACGCCCGCCAATCATATACCAACCCACCCGGCCCGTCAAAGGCTCGATTCAGTGACCAATCCGAGGTTTTCCTCCCCAAAACCACGTGGCCTGTAGAGCTATTGGGAAACTCCTTGCGCTATTCGAATTAGGCGAAAAACAGGGACTGACCTAAGGGTTTGCGCAGCAAACACGGGTCTGCCTCGAAAATTTCTCCGGTGTGGGACCGGCGCCCTCGCCGGTGACTATTACAAGGAGCGCGGACGTAACCGTCCGCGGTGGGTTTATCGACGGGCAGGAATGCCCGTCCTCCGTTGCCGGAACGTGGTTGGCGGCATGTTCACAATCTACGGTTGAGTCCAACCGCTCATGGTTCGCTGCCTCGAAAATTTCTCCGGTGTGGGACCGGCGCCCTCGCCGGTCATTATCACAAGGAGCGCGGACGTATCCGTCCGCGGTGATCTTATCGACGGGCAGGAATGCCCGTCCTCCGTTGCCGGAGCGTGGTTGGCGGCATTTTCATGGTCTACGGGTGGGCCAAATCGCTCATGTTTCGCTGCCTCGAAAATACTTGTCCTCTCCGGTGTGGGACCGGCGCCCTCCCCGGTCACTATGACAAGGAGCGCGGACGTATCCGTCCGCGGTGGTCGTATGGACGGGCTGGACAGCCCGTCCTCCGTTT
>JAWODE010000021.1:0-7368 GCA_046483455.1 Candidatus Hydrogenedentota bacterium
GCCACGCCCGTAGCCTTGGCCGTATCCGCGTCCGTAGCCGGTCCCCGCCGCGATTTCAATGAGAAAGATGCGGAGCCCGGCTACGGACGCGGATACGGCCAAGGCTACGGGCGTGGCCCACGCGACGGACGGGGCCAAGGCCAGGGTCGGGGTCTCGGACGCGGTCCCCGTGATGGGCGTGGTCCCCGCCGCGATTTCAATGAGAAAGATGCGGAACCCGGGTACGGGCGCGGACGCGGACGCGGATACGGCCAAGGCTACGGGCGTGGCCCACGCGACGGACGGGGCCAAGGCCAGGGTCCGGGTCTCGGACGCGGTCCCCGTGACGGGCGCGGCACCGGCAGAGGTAGAGGCCATGGCCGGGGACACGGGCGCGGCCCTTCCTATGGCCGGGAATGGTAAACTGAAAAGCGATGAGGGAAAAGGGTAACAGTTATAGTTCGGTTATCCTGGTGGTACTGGCAGCCGCTGTACTAGCGGCTGCCAGTATTTTTCTTCTACTTCGGCAACATGAGGTCGACGTGGAAAACGCGCAAATCCAACTCCTTGCAAAAGGGCGCACCACCCTCGAGGCTTTAGCGGCGGGCATCCGGGCACAGAGCCGCCGTGGCATGTACCGCGCAGACCGTCTGGCGGCCATCTTCGACGAACTCGTGCAGACACCGGGCATTTTGGCCCTCCAACTCCGCTCCAAAGACGGTACGATTGTTGCCAGTGGCGGGGAATTCGACGAGGTGCCGTTTTTGCCTCCCGGCACCGCCCAGTGGGAGGCCGGCAGACTGCTGATGACCATCTCGGCCGATTTCGCGCATCCCCGGCCCCGCGGCGGGCCGCCCCCCGACAGCCGCGGTGAAGGGGGATTTGGACGTGGGGCCCGGCGCCGCGGCGAAGGACGCGGTCGCGGAGGCGGGTACGGCCGAGGGGAACCCGAATTGGGCGACACCGCGTGGCAAGAAGGGCCCCACATCTTGACGGTCGCGCTGGATACGGGGGACCTCCAGGTGGCGATTCGCAACGCGCGGCTTCGACTGGCCGGCGGGGCCATTGTTGTCTTGTTGGCCATTGGTTCGGGCGCATGGGCCTTTGTTTCTCAATTGCACCAGCGTCGCCTTGCGACCGATTTGCTGCTTGCCGAGGAACGGGTGGCGCAAAGCGAGCGTCTGGCCCGGCTTGGCGCCGGGCTCGCCCATGAAACCAAGAATCCCTTGGGCATCGTGCGCGGATTGGCGCAATCGATCCTCGAAGTGCCCGACGCGAACCGCGAAACAAGAAACATGGCCCAACAGATTGTGGACGAATCGGACCGCACCGTCGGACAGATCAATTCGTTTCTCGGGTTTGCCCGGCCCCTCGAGCCCGAACTCCAATCCGTCAACCTGACCTCGCTGCTCGATAAAATGAAGCCGTTGTTCGAGGCAGAAGCCCGCGGAAAAGACATCGCCATTTCATGTGAGGGGAATGATTTGACCATCCGGGCGGATGAAGCGCTGTTACGCCGGGCCTTGATGAACTTGGTGATCAACGCCATCCGCGCCGTGAAGGCCACCGGCTCCGTCGCGGTCCGTGCCGAGCGCACGGGTAATGGTACCAGCATCGTGGTCGAAGACACGGGATGCGGCATCGACCCGGAAGATATGGGCCGTCTCACCGACCCCTATTTCGGCCGCTTCGAGGGGGGATCCGGCCTTGGTCTGGCGATTGTCGATCAAATCTCGCGGGCACACGGGTGGCGGCTCACGTTTCATTCTCAACCCGGGTCGAACACACAGGTGTGCCTCGAGGGACTGACTGAGGTACTCTGAACGAGTGAAAGTGCTGGTTGTCGCTTCCGCCGTCAATACACGGAATTTGCCGTGAGAGAGGGAAACCGTCTACGCTACGACATTCCCCGCACGGAAGTGGCTAACGATAAATGCACCATTCAACAGGATTCGATACACTAACGTCATGTCAGAAGATCGCCACCGCATAGCTATCGTCGACGACGATCCGGGCCAGCGCCAGTTATTGGCCAACGCCCTCGAACGCGCTGGATATGACACGATCCGGTGCGAGGACGGGCCGCAGGGCATCGAGGCTGCTCCCGAGGCATCTCTTATGCTTCTCGACGTGCGCATGCCCCGCATGAACGGACTCGAGGTCCTCGAGAAGGTCAAGCAAGACCGGCCCCAGTTGCCCGTGGTCCTGCTTACCGCCTACATCGACGTGCGCGATGCCGTGAAGGCGATGAAACAGGGCGCGCTGGATTACATCGAAAAACCGGTGGACCTCGATGAGTTGATCGCCGCCGTGGACGATGCGCTCGGGGCCACGGGTCGGGCCGTGGCCGAGGAAGGCACCCCCGAGTTGCCCGGGGAAATCGTCGCGGAAAGCGATGCGATGCGCACCGTGTTTCAACAGGCCGCGCGCGTGGCCTCTTCCGAAGCTACCGTTCTTCTCTCGGGCGAAAGCGGTACAGGCAAGGAGGTTGTGGCCGAGTTCATCCACCGGCGGAGTTCCCGCGGCGAACGGCCCTTTGTCCGGGTCAATTGCGGGGCATTGCCCCCCAACCTTATCGAAAGCGAGCTGTTCGGGCACGAAAAAGGGGCGTTCACGGGGGCCGATGCGCAGCGCAAAGGCCGGTTCGAGGAAGCCCACGAGGGGTCCATTTTTCTCGATGAGGTCGGCGAACTGCCTCTTGCCCTCCAACCGACGCTCCTGCACATCCTCGAAAGCGGGGCGATGCGGCGCGTCGGCGGCAGCCGGGAGTTGAACGTCGATGTCCGCGTCATCGCCGCCACCAATCGCAGTCTCGACGAAGATGTCCGCGACGGGCGCTTCCGCGAAGACCTCTATTACCGGCTGAATGTCTTCGCCCTCGAGGTGCCGCCCCTACGCGAGCGGCGCGACGATATCCTCCCCCTGGCCGAACGTTTTCTCAAAGCCGACAAGCGGCGCCTCGCGCCCGCCACCGAGCGAGTCCTCATGACCTACGACTGGCCCGGAAATGTGCGCGAACTCCGCAACGCCATGGAACGCGCCGTCATTATGGCCGACGGTAACCTCGTGTTGCCTAAAGACCTGCCGCCACAACTCCAAGACGCCACACCCACTGAAACGTCCGGCAGCGTGCTTGTGGGCGACATGCGCGAGATTCAGCGGCGCGCCATCCTCGAGGCGCTCGAAAAAACCGGCGGCAACAAAACCCGCGCCGCTGACCTCCTCGGCATCAGCCGCCGCAACTTGATCTACAAACTGCGCGAGTACGGACTGTAACTGGGGGCTATCGCCGGCGGCCCGCCTCGGCGCCGCGGGAGGCCTCTCTCTCGGCATCCAGCCGTCGGATTTCCGCGGCAAGACGTTGCGCTATCTGCATGCGCCCCGCTCCGTCATAATGGGCGGTCGGCATCGGGTCCTCGTAAAAGTGGGCCCGCGGCAAGAGCAAGGTGAGGTCGGTGACGCTTACGGTCTTGTCCGCAAGTGCTTTCAGAATAATCCGGGAATCGCGCTGCATCTGTTGACGCACTTCCGGGCCATTCAATTCTTCAAATAATTCATAATTCACGGGGGTCACATACAAGATGGGCTCGGCGCCCAGAGCGCGAGTCAACGCGATGCAGCGTTTCAAAGTCATGATTTCGTCATTGTCCGGCTGCAATGGGGTTTTGTAACGCGCGTGCACTTGGAGCTGAACGAAACGACGACGGTTTCCTTCCACGTCCCCGTTGTCAATTCTGGTTCGGAGTTCCCGCACGGTTTTAACGGGCACACCGGCCTGGTTCGCCAGCGTCTCGAGCCAATGGTCATCCCTTTGTGCGTTGAGATGAATCCCATTGAGAATAACTAACGGTCGAAAGAAGGCCCGTAAAAAAAGGCCATCATATTCGGTGAAAAGCCGTTGCTCCAGCCATTGCGACCGAAAGGTTTCCGCCACATACGGGCGCAACGCTAAGTCGTGTACGCATATCACGACATAACTCGGCCGCAAGCCCTTTTTATTGAAATAGCTGAGGAGGGCGGCTTCCAAACTCACCGGCATTCCCGGCAGAGATAGTTGGGCAACATCGTAATCGGGGAGGAGCTCATCCAGCATGGCCGATGTCGATCGCCGGTCTTTGGCCTTTGGAGGATGTGCGATGACGGAGCTGTCTCCCATAAACACGATATCCGGGGCTTGGTCTACAATCCCCGGGAGATAAATATCCACCCACCGTGGCGGCCGGTAGCCCCCGAAGGCAAGCGTGCCCGCGAGTTGCAATAGAATGACAATTACCGCGAATGCGGCGATTCTCATTAGGAACGCAGGCGCCCCCGGCCTGGGCGACTGGTTTGCCTCTCCGTTACCCATGGTCTCGCTCTTCTCCAATCAAAACTGAAAATAGATAAAGGGAATTCTTTGAATAACACCCAGATTCATAATCGCCAGCACCAGCGCCGCATAGGCGGCCCATCGCAGCGGAAGCATCGGTATGGCCAGGAGGCGGGGCGGTTCGCCCTTTGCCTGGAAGTGCTCGGCAATGAGCATGAAAACCGTCGCGCCGGCCGTGATGGCCAGTTGCGACGCATTCTGATTCAAGGCGCCGAGTTCGCCGAGAATCACGCCGGGATTAAAAACGTAGTACATGAGATCCGGCATTTTTTGAAACACGTAGACCGCATCCTTCAGAGAATTGGCCCGGAAAAAGACCCAGCCGATGCAGACGAGCACGAAGATGAAACCCACTTGCAGGGCATGATGAATCCGGGGCGCCCGGTCGAGTTTTGCGCCCCGCACGAACGCGGCGCGAAGCTCTCGCGTCGCGTGTGAGGCAATGTAGTAGGCGGCGTGAAGCAGCCCCCAAATCACGAAGGTCCAATTTGCGCCGTGCCAGAGGCCGCTTACCCCGAAAACAATGAGAAGATTGACGTACATCCGCGAGATTTTCACCCGGCTCCCGCCCAAGGGAATGTAAACATAGTCGCGAAACCAGGTGGACAGGGAGATGTGCCACCGATGCCAGAAATCCGCGATCGAGGTCGCAAAATAGGGCCGGTCGAAATTGGTCATGAGCCGGTACCCCAGGATACGGGCCGCCCCAATCGCGATATCCGAATAGCCCGAAAAATCACAGTAAATTTGAAAGGCGAACGCTATCGTTGCCACAACGAGGATCAACGGCGTAGCGCCGGTGGGGTCGTGGTAGACCGGGTCCACGATGAGTGCCAGCCGGTCGGCAACCACCACTTTCTTGAACATCCCCCACAGCATGTAGCGAAGGCCAAGGACGGCGCGGGCGTAATCGAAATCGTAATTTCCGCGAAGCTGGGGAAGAAAGCGGTCCGACCGCTCGATGGGGCCCGCCACCAGTTGCGGGAAAAACGCCACGTAAAGCGCGAAAATGCCCGCATGCCGTTGTGGCGGATGCGTGCCCTTGAAAACTTCGATGGTATAGCTGAGCGTTTGGAAGGTGTAAAACGAGATGCCTACCGGCAGCACAACGTCAAGGTCGGGTGCGGTATACTCTGAACCCAACCACGCCAATACGGCACCCAGAGACTCATTGAAGAAATTGAAGTACTTGAAAGTAAACAACAGGCCCAGGTTGCATCCCAGACTCGCCAGCAAGGCCCCGATGCGGATGCGCCGCCGGTCCGTTTTTCCCATCACAAAGCCGGCAGCGTAATCGACGGCTGTCGAGGCGAAGATTAGGACCAGGTACTCGGGTTTCCACGCGGCATAGAAGTAATAACTCGCCGCGAGAAGCAAAACCCACCGCCAGCGGTACGGCAACGCAAAATACAGCGCGCACACGCACGGGAAGAAAACCAGGAACTCGACCGAGTTGAAAAGCAATCCGTTTCTTCCCCCCAGCAAGCCACTATGGCGAATAAACGCAGAAAAAGTCCGTGCAACACCCTGAAATCATATCAAATATCCTGATAAATACCCATATGTTCGTATTGCATGTCTATGTGCACTGTGATAAAGGACCTCCTGCTTTTCCCGAGCGCATGCTGGGTATTGGAAAAAGACCAGCTAAGCAACATGCATGCGATTGTTCATGGTATGGCCGGGCTTATCAGAGCCGCTGGAAACGGCCGCCGGATCTCCAATTCCGTCTCACCGCGAGGAGAACTACGCGGAAAACTTGATTCCTTGTTGAACTTCTTCGAAGTTGTTTACTGGACCGACGGGCATTGGCCACGAGCTTACGGCCTGGCGCTTTCATGCCTATTCACATTGTACTGCTGGTAGGAATCCGTCTGCGGGGATTTGCGGGACATTCACGCTTATTGGCGGATTATTCGATTGCCGTCTTCCGCGACACTGGAATATTCTGCGTTGCCGGAGACGTGGCGACTGGCTCTGAGGTCGGTGAAACGATCATATTGTCCAGTAAGAAATTGGCGATCGCTTGCGCCTTTGCGACGGCACCGTCAGTAGTTGTGTGAAGACCGTCTACGTAAAGCGATGCGTCTTGTGGCATCACCTTTTCTAAGTCGCAAAGGGAAACCTGGGCTTCCTGGGCGACGTTTCGCATGACAGCATTGTTTTCGCGGACACCCTCGATGCGACACTCCGCAATGAGGGGGTCCGAACCGGGTACCCCGAAGGCCATGGTTGCGAAAACCAATTCCCAGTCGTTCTGTTGACAGGCCGCCGCCTGCATTTTCAGATTTCTTCGGTAATGCGTAGGCGCATTGCACCGGAGAAGTTCATCCACAGGATACTTGGCAAAAACCCCACTGGGATAACGTCCCTCGCGAAGTTGTTTTGTCAGGAGCAACGGCAGAAAGAGGGGCTGCCGCTGCTGGTATTGCAAGCTGTTTGAGCCTATGGCACGCCCCGATGCTACTGCACATATACGCAGAAAATTGGACTTTCGCCACCATTCTTCAGGAGGATAGTCGCGAAAAGGCCCGGCGTTGCCCCGATTGTCCGGCAGATAGCGGCCGGGCAGCACGAGCCGGGCCCCCACATCGTTGAATCCCTCATGAATAATCACAATGTCGGGCTCGATTTCAGGAGCCCTGAACAATAGGGAGGCCAAGTTTTCCCACGATTTGTATCCCTCGGCGCCGCCGTTTACGACGGATACGCGACACCCAGACGCACGCAGTATTTGCTCCAACTGGTTCGGGTAAGTATCTTCCGGCGACAGAAAAAAACCGTATTCGCGGTAGGAATGGCCCTTGCGGGCCACCCCCCGCACAAATCCCGGCGAGCGGAATTACCGCACCGGGCTCCTGCCTCGGGTCATGACGTTTCAGCTACTGCTGCACGTATCCGGTCGTGCGCATGTGGCAGGTCAACCTGGCCTTGAGTCCAGAACCCGGTTTGCGCGCCCGGATTCCCCTTGGCCAACCCCCTTCCCTCCAGGCGGTCCGCCGGGCAGGGGCTCCCCCTCT
>JAWODE010000117.1:0-3083 GCA_046483455.1 Candidatus Hydrogenedentota bacterium
CAGCGCATACAGCGCCGCAATGCCTTCAAGATCGTTCGTTCGCTTCACAATGTCGCATGCGAGCCTGACAAGTTCACGAAACGTGCTGATGGTCTCGTGCGGTTGATTCCCCGTCCGCACGCGCAGGCTCTCGTAGTGACGCTCGACCACTTCCGCGGCTTCGCTTCCAGTGAGCGAGTCGGGAGCGAACTGGGAACACAACTTGAGGAGCCTTACGCTCGTGACAAGATTGGCCGCCGCCAGTTCATCCTTCCACTGAGCGATCTGCTCTTGCGATGCCTCCCCATTATTTTCCGCAATGGTCAATTGTGTTTCGATAAGGTCCCAGGCCTCCTCCAACGGAAGCGCCGTGTAACCGACCATACGCTTCACTTTGCCCGCCGATACAGGATAGGCATCGGTGATCCAACCGCCGCGCAGTTCGCCGGATTCATCGGTCGTAAACGCGAAAAGATAGGCGACGCCTGCTTGGACGAAATGAACGTACTCCCAGGAAGCGTGCGTGGTGTACGTCAATTCGGAGCCCATGTCCGGCTGGGTGGGGTACTGCCGTGTCACATCGACGCCGACGGTCATTGCAACGGGCCGGGAATCGCGGTCCAGAATGTCTTCAATGACGGAAGCCCGATCATAGGTGACCTCGCGGATGGTTCCCCCGACGAAGAGAGTCCCCTTCTTGATGCGGTCCTGCAGGGGCGGATAGAGAAAATCGACGGCGATTAGCTGTTTCGCCACATCCTCACGAATTCTGAACAAGTCATCAATAGGCGTGGCTTCAAGTTTCGGGCACAAGGCCTCCTTGAGGGCTTCGCGGTCGACCTTCGCGGCGTCGTCCTTGTGGAGTTCGAGCAGTTCCGGCAGCGGCTTTTCTTCGATGCCCTGCGAACAGGCCGAAAGCGTCATCAATAACCAGAGAATCAATGTTGAAGCAACCAACCTCGGCCATCTAAGCGAGAACATGGCGGCACCCTCTGTCAATTAATCTCTTTCCAAATCATACTACGCTTTAGAGAGCAAAACGTTCATCTAGGTGCGATGAAGGAGTTCCTACGTCGCCATCGTGAGGAGGGTGCCGAGCATGCGGTCGGTGACGGTGATGACGCGGGCGGAGCCCTCGAAAGCGCGCTGGTACTGGATGAGCAGCGTGACTTCTTCGTCGAGGGAGACGCCTGAAACCTCCTGGCGGCGGCGTTGGAAATCGTCGACGAAGTTTTGCTGGATTTCGAGCCGTTCCTGGGCATCGCGGCTTTCAACGCCGAGTCGCGCGATGGTGGCTTCGTAATAGTCGCCCAGCGTAGAAGACCCGTCGTCGAGAAGCAGGGCGTTACGGACCGCGACCATGTCGAGCGCCGCCGAATTATCGCCCGTTTCGAGGGGATCGAGGCTATAGCCGGAGGAAATAAGCCGGGGGTTGTCCTGCATAGCTGGATTTACGCCAATGGTAACGGCATCGTGCCCCGTGAACAGACCATTGACGCCCAACGCGGCCAACGCCCCCGTAGTATCGTTGGCAAAGCCAAAGGTGTATCCCCCGGCCGTGCCGAATTCGAGGTGATTGTCCACCACGCTGGCGGAGAAGTTGCCCACCGCATTGAGTTGCGAGGCCAAGTCGTTCAGGGTCGTCGCGGCGGTGATGGTGATCGTGGTGGACGTGGGAACACCGGAGGCATCATAGACCACCACGTCAAACGTTCCGGGCTCGACGTCGAAGGGTAGACTTCCCCCCACCAGCGCATCGGCCGGATCGGACACCGTGTTGGCACTCGAGAGGATGCCGGAGAGGTTGTCCAGACCGTTCCCCTCGGCTTGAATGTTGTTGATCGCGCCGATGAGAGCATTAGCGAGCGTATCCAGGCGCTCGTCGAACGACGGCAAGATGTTGTCGCGCACATTGAGGGCCGCAAACAACTCGCCGTCGCGGATGTCCACGGGAATGCCGCTCCCGACAAACCGCACCTCGAGGAGATCGGCGCGTTCGGGATCGAGAGAGGGATCGCGAACCGCCTCGAGTTCGCTCCAGAGATTGCCCTCGACAAGCGCATCATTGCCGATAAAGACACTGACCATGTTATCGCGTTCGACAGTCGTGATGTTTACGATGTTTGACAGCTCGTCTAGCATCCGGGCGCGTTCGTCGCGCAAGTCATTGGCGCTGGTCTGATTCGCTTCCGAACGCACAATCTGTTGGTTGATGTCGGCCAGGCGCTCGGCAAGCGAGTTGATTTCGGGCACCAGGCTGCGTACTTCTTCGTTGGCGTTGGTGCGCAAGGTGGTGAAGCGTTGCGCCAACTCGTTAAAGCTCGAGGCGAGTTGTTGCGTCTCGGCCACGAGGGCCTCGCGCACCGATGACGATTCGACATTGTTGGCGAAATCGCTGAGGGCGTCAAAAAAAAGTCCCAGCCGGGTCCCGAACCCGTTATCGTCCGGCTCGAGAAAGATATTGTCGATAAGGGTATAGTATTCGGAAGTAATCTCGGCGTTGCCCAGTCCGGGGGCCTGGTTCCGGTAGGCTTGGTCGAGAAACGCGTCGCGAATACGAACCACGTTGTTCACATCCACGCCGCGACCGATTTGCCCGTACGGCCGCTTAATGGGAAGGCGGGTCAGAAGCTCGGCGCGCTGGCGTGAGTATCCCTCGGTGTTTACGTTGGCGATATTGTGGGCGGTGGTGTCCAGTTGTATCTGTGAGGCCGTCAACCCCGATCGCGCAATATCCAATGTGCTGAATAGCGTGCCCAACTCGGTCTCCTTTATGCCCGGCGTTGTTTAGGGCCTCTCCCATGCGCAATACGCCGCACGGACCCGCGCAAATGCCGTTCCAATTATCGGCACACGGGCGAAAGGCTTTAGAACAAAGCAGGTTATGGCACACCGAACCCTCTACCCTAAGTCAAAGAAACGGAAAAGGTTGCCGCAATTCAGGCAAAACCTGCAGGGATGGTATCGGAAAGGCTATTTGCGGGCGTAACGCGCTAGAAAAGCCAGGGATGCTTTCGGCAGGCCTTCGTGGGTTCCCTCGAAAATGGTCACCCGGCACGGTCCCGCATAACGGCGCAGGTGGATAGCGCGTCCGAAGGTCTTAT
>JAWODE010000159.1:0-6660 GCA_046483455.1 Candidatus Hydrogenedentota bacterium
GCAGGTTCGAATCCTGCCCCCGCTACCAATTGGAATCAAAGGACTTGCAGCGATGCGAGTCCTTTTTCATTTGGGCGAAAAGGGCCAATTTGTACCCAAATGGTGGGTACTTTTCCGTACGCTCCGAAGAAATTTGGCATCTCGATTGGAGGTGCGGAACTATAGCCATCCTCTTCTGCAGCCTGCTTCGCCCCGTGCAACCGGCGCCAATCAACTGTTGAGCCGGTGAAAACCTTCATTTGTCCTGCTCACGCTCTTGAAGCAAATACGGTCGCAATAGCTTCTCGGAACGCATAACGTACAGGATGTATACGTCATCTTTCTCGACCCGGTAGAAGACCCGGCAAGGCGCAATTATGACCTCTCTATATTGCGTACGTGTCAGTTCGGCCGGTCGCTTCCCTGACTTCGGATGGGCCTGAAGTCGCTCCACCTTATTAAACACCTTCTCAACGAAACGCGACGCGGCCTGCGGGTTGTCAAGTGCAATGTACTCAGCGATCTCATCCAGATCAGCCAGCGCAGGCTCGGTCCAGATCAGGCGAGCCATTTCTTCATCTTTTCTCTGGCTTCGGCCTGCGAAAATGTGCGTTTCTCAAGTATCGCGCGCTCCCCCCGCGCAATACCCTCGAGGATCTGTATTCTGTGCTGCATGAACTCATAGGAGTCCACGTCAACCAGGTAGGCCGCGGGTTTGCCGTGTTCCGTGATGAGAACAGGTTCCCCAGAATCACGGAGGTCAGACAGAAGGCGTGTTGCCTGCCTCTTCAGAGTTGTAACAAGTTCTGTCTTCATGAGAAAATGATACTATAGTGATACTTTCTTGTCAAGTACCTTTTGGCGGATATGGAAATCCGGACTGTGATGGGCAGTCAAGACTGCACTCATGCGGCCTCGCGGTAGTACGATTTGATGATGCCGCCCAATTGCTGCTTGCAGCGTACGCTACCATGGAATTACGGTTGGAATGTTCCGTCGAGGACTTCTTTGCTCACGCCGCAGCTGTCCCTCCCGAAAACTCGTATTCCCCATCCCCCAACGACTTATAGCGCCCTGGTCACGATGTGATCGCGGCGGTTTTTGAGGCTTCTTGAGCCATTTTAATAGTCTTTTCGGTCCTCGATTCATGCCAGCCTATTACTAATCATGCGTGGAGTACGAATGAGAGAAGCAACCTTACTTGTCCTGACCTGCGTCGCGTCAGTCTTCAAACCCCGAGCCGCACTTTGTGCCGAGAATCTCGTTCTTCGCCATCAATTGTATATGCTCCAACGCAGCGTGAAGCGCGCCCAGGTCAGGCCCGCCGATGGGCTTCTGTGGCGTCTCCTCGCCCGGGTCTGGCCGGATTGGAAGGATGCGCTCATCTTCGTGAAGCCCGACACCGTCATTCGGTGGTAGCATAAACGATTCCGAGAGCATTGGGCTCGCCTTTCCCAGCAAGGCAAACCGGACCGACGGTCTCCGGGGACGTCAAAGAGCTTATCCGAACCATGTCGTCGATGAATCCCACGTGGGGCTCCCCTCATATCGTGGGAGAACTGGCAAAGATCCGCGTCACGGTGGCGAAATCCACGGTCGAGAAGTACATGGTGAGAACGCCTAAACCTCCGAGCCAAACGTGGCGCGCATCCTTGACGAACCATGCCAAAGAGATCGTGTCCATCGACTTCCTTGTCGTACCGACGGTGTGCGGTTCACCGTCCTCTATGTGTTGGTGTTTCTTTCCATAGACAGACGTCGCGTGATTCATTTCAATGTGACCGAGCATCCCACGGCCAGGTGATCTGCCCAGCAGGTTTCGGAGGCCTTCCCATGGGACACAGCGCCGAAGTACTTGCCTCGCGACCGTGACAAGGTCTATGGCGATTGGTTCCGGCGGCGGGTTCAGAACATGGGCATTGAAGAAGTCCGCACGGCACCACATAGTCCGTGGCAGAATCCGTATTCTGAAAGACTCAACGGGTCCATTCGGCGAGAGTGCCTCGACCACATAATCATCTTCAGCGAGGGGCATCTCCGTCAGGCTCTGAAAAAGTACTTTGAATACTACAATCGCTACCGCGTTCACCGCTCTCTCGAAATGGACTCGCCGGAAGGAAGGCCGGCTCAAGCCGTCAATGAAGGTAAAGTGATCGCCATCCCCCATGTCGGCGGGCTACACCATCACTACGAGAGGAAAGCAGCATGGCCCTTGAAAACAAAGGCGGATCAGTTTTCGGGACCCACAGCGGCAATATCCGCAGAATCTTGCTTGAAATGCTAGTTTGTTTCTTCTAAGCTGCCAGAGAGGTTGTCCGTGACGGTCACGGGCAAACGCATATGGGAAATGTCAGTCGAACCAAGGAGGCGTATGCCCGTGCACCCTATTCGCCCTGTCTGGCCTGAAATCACCGTAATCATCTGCATGATGGCATTGGCTGCGTCAGCCGCCGACCCGCTTTCCTACGACGAACTTCGTGAAGCCTTTACTGCCCCCGACCATGCCCGTTGGGGCGAGGTCCCGTTGTGGTGGTGGGAGGGGGAACGTATGACCAAGGAGCGTGCCACGGACCAACTGGAAATACTGGCCGAGAAAGGCGTGAAGTCCGTATGCCCCATCCAGCGTTCGCCGGCCCGCTGCGACCCCCAGTCTTTCGATGACAACTACTGGGAGATGCTCGCCCACGTGAACGCGGAGTGCAAGCGTTTGGGAATGACGCTTTGGGCATATGACCAAGTCGGGTATGGCCATTATGGCTGGCTGGAGAAGGCAGCTGCCGCCGTGCAGGATCCGCGCACGAAGCGTGTCGATCTGCTCCAGGATGAAGTAGAGGGCGGCAATACTTTACGCTTGGAATTGCCCGATGGTGAACTTATTGCCGCGCGTGCTTATCCCCTCAATGGCGAGCAGGCCAGTGATGAGAACAGTCTTGACCTCGCCGGGGAGGTGTCCGGTTCCGTGCTCGAATGGAAGGCGCCGAAAGGCGATTGGCGTGTTGCCGCTATGGTGGCGGTACCCTTTCAAACATTCTATTTGAGCCGGGCGTCGACGGACAAGTTCATTGACATGTTCTATGGGAAAATTGAGCGCACCCTTGGGGCCGAGGCCATGGGTACGTCCTTCGCGGGCGTGTTTCAAGACGAACACCCGCCCACGCCGCGCGATGTCTACACCGAGGATTTCGCGGATCATTTCGCGAAGAAGTGTGGTTACGATCTGGGCCGTGCCATTCCTGCTCTGCATTTTGATGTGGGTCCGCTGACTCCCAAGTACAGAATCGACTTCTTCGATGCGTATCTTGATGTCGTGGAAGAGACATATTGGAAACCCATTTACGACTGGACTTGGGAACGAGGCGTTCTTACCAGCCATGACAACTGGGGACGCAACGATATCAAACGGCAGAGCGAGGGATATATCGACTACTTCCGTACACAGAGATGGTTTTCTGCGCCTGGTTATGATGATGCGGGGCAGCGGCCGATAAAGGACCGCAATTATTATGATGCCAAGATCGCTGCGTCCATCGCGCGTTTATACGACCGGCCGCGTGTATGGAACGAAGCCTTCCACTCGAGCGGATGGGGGCGTACCACTGAACAAACGCTGAGCTGGCTGTCCGCGGGCATGGCCTTCGGGGCCAACCTTTATGATGAGCATGGGCTTTACTATGCCACCAATGCCAGCACTTGGGAGCATGCGGCCCCGGACCCCCATTGGCGGCAACCCTATTGGGTCTATTACGACACGCTCTCCGATTTCGTGGCCCGGACGAGTTTCCTCATGTCGCAGGGCACCCACGTGGTTGACGCGGCAGTGCATTATCCGGTGGTAAGCCTGCTTGCGGGGAAGGGGCCTGAAGATCGTCCCTTGAATTACAACCAGTATATGCAATTGTCGCGAACAATCTATGACGCCGGCATTGACAACGACATCATCGACGACGAATCCATTCTGGCGGCAACAGTCGAAGGCGGCCGACTCGTTGTGAGCGGAAATGCCTATCAAACGCTTGTCTTTGGACCGGAGCACACGGTTCGGCGTGCCGTGGCAGAGAAAGCTCTGGAACTGGCGAAGAGTGGGGGCGTAGTGCTCTTCGCGAGCCGTCTGCCGCTGGCCAGCACTGAGGGTGGGCGCGGCGATCCCGAACTATCGAAGTTATTGGAGCGGTTGATTGGGGAGAAGCCGAAAGCCCGGTCTCTTCGGGAGATGTTCAAGGATTTCGACAGCAGCGGGTTTGCCGGGTACGTCAGCAAAATAGGAAAGCACATTCCCGAGCTCATTTCCGGCCATATCACACGCGATTTCATTGCCGATGAGAAAGGTTATTTTGTTAGCCATCGAAGGATTGGCGACACACATGTTTACCTTGTGCAAAACGCCGTCCAAGATACCGTGCGTGACCTGAATGCCCGTTTCCATGTCCGGGGCGTACCCGAGCTCTGGGATCCCTTTACGGGTACGGTTCATCCAGTGGACGCATTCGAAACGTCGGGGGACTACGTCAGGGTGAAACACCGTATTGAAGGGAACGTCGCGTACTTCTTCGTGTTTCGCCCCGGGACGCCTCAGGACTCCGCAAAAACGGCAGACGTCGAACCGAAGACGATACCGCTTTCTGACGAATGGACATTCTCGGTACTCCCGACGCGCAATAATCGGTGGGGCGAGTTTCGCTGGCCACCCTCGAGTGAATCGCTTGGCCCGGAAGTACGCACGATGCGCTATCGTGAAGTACCCGCAGGTGCGCGGGAAGATGATGCCTGGCGCGAACCTGATTTCGACGACACCGGCTGGGCTACCTGCCTGTACAGCACCGGTCCTTACTGGCTGTCGCTTCAGCCGCCTGCCTATGACGCCCAGACCGTACCGACCGTGCTCGAACGCCTCCCCCAGATTCAAGCGGGCGCCGCCATGCTTGGCAGTTCCTGGCAGGCAGTGAGTTTCTCCAAAAGCATTGCCCTGGCCAAACCCGCGCCTTGGGGTGGACACTCGGGTTATCCCGACGGCCACGTCGACAAGAATTTTATCCAGCTTCCCGAGGGGCAGAAGCTTCTCTTCACGCGCATCCGTGTTGCCGAAGCGCAACACCGTGGCCTGCGCGTCGAGCTTCGCAACTCAACTCCCCGGCTCTGGGTAAACGGTGTCGAACAGCCTTTTGAAGATGCAGTCGGTAATCTGCCTCTCGAGGCGGGAGAAAATACGGTCCTGCTTGATGTCCCAGACGGTTCCTACGGCCGACTATACGTACAGGCGCAGCCTCCCTCCGTGACTTCGTTGGCCGAGGCCGGGAAAGGGATGGTGGCGCCAGACATTGACCGGGCCAGTTGGATCTGGTCAGGAAACACTCAGTCCTGCTTCGTCCGCACATGTTTCAACCTCGATACGCTCCCGAAACAGGCCCGCGTCGTTATCAGCGCGTTTAGTGGGTATCGCCTCTTCGTGAATGGCGCCAAGGTCGAAGAAGAGATTGGTCCGTGGTCCAACTGGAAGAAGCCGGAGAGCTTCACCGTTACCCCGCTTCTCAAGAAGGGAGAGAATGTCATTGCCATTTGGGGCCAACTCTTCGCCGGACAGAACGTCAACAAGGGCCCCGAGGCATTTCGGAGCCGGGGCATTGTAGCCGCGCTCAAGATGCGGTTTGAGGACGGCTCCGAATCGGGTCTGGTTACCGATGCCTCCTGGAAGGGAACCATGGAAGAGAATGACGGCTGGGTGGCGCCTGGGTTCGATGATTCGTCCTGGCAGCCTGTGCTGGTTCAGGGCAACATGGGAGATGCGCCCTGGAATATGGACGTGGTGAACAACATTGGCGTTGTCACTGAGCCCAAACGGCCATTGTCGATTGATTTGGAGTCGCCGTACCTTGTGTGTTTCAACGAGGTGCCGGACCTCATCTATGACGTGAAGCCGTCTGGTGTTCCTGCCGTGGGATGGTATCGTTTCCGTGTCCCCCCCGGCCTGAAGAAACTGCACTTTCATGCGGCAGCAAGCGCGCAGGTATGGGTCGACGGCGTCCAAGCCGACGTTCGTAACGGTGTCGCCACCGTAGAAAGCCCTCCTAGGAATGTGGCCACAGTAGCAATTCGACTTGAAATGCAGCCCGGCGCCTATGCCGGTGCCGCGTTCCCCGAGCCTCTCGGATTGGAATTGGAGGGCGGCGTGATCAAACCGGGGCTGTGGTCTGACTTCGCATTGCCAACCTACTCAGGGATTGGTATCTATTCACAGATGCTGGCGCTTTCCGCGGACCAGGCCCGCTCCCAGCTAACACTCGACCTCGGGCAGGTCCTTGTTGCTGCCGAAGTGTTCGTTAACGGCAAATCGGCCGGTGTGCGGTTGGCGAGGCCGTTCACCTATGACCTATCGGGGCTGGTACACGAAGGGTCCAACACCATTGAAGTGCACGTCGCCAACACCATCGCGCCGCACTACCTGACCATTCCCTCACACAACCTCGGCCCAACCGAATCTGGACTAATAGGTCCAATCCGGCTGCTTCAACATCACCAGTAGTCTCTGCAGGCGGGATGGAATGGAATGGGATGACATAGAATCTCTGTTCGCGGGATTCGCGTACGTCGCGTTCCCGTGAGAAGTTCGGTAAGAGGTGCGAAAATATGTTGCGGTTCCTGAAAATCCATCCGACCCGATTCTCTCATGGATTGTGGGCTATTTCC
>JAWODE010000235.1:0-5058 GCA_046483455.1 Candidatus Hydrogenedentota bacterium
TTCAATCTCGAGGGGATTTCAACGCAGAGACGCGGAGGTCGCGGTCACAGGAGATGGAGGGAAAAGTTTATCCGCAGATGGACGCAGAAAGACGCAGATAAGAAGATGTGGAAGGCAGGAGGGGGATGCCGAGCTGGCGCTCGGCGGTCCCAGGGGAATGGGGATGGGAATGACCGGCGGGAGCGCCGGGCCCATTCCTATAGGGGAAGCCGTAGCGGCAGCGGTAGTCGCTTCCCGGGGGAGTGGAGACCTCCGGTCGTAAGAGTGGCGCGGTCGGGAGACCGTGCCACAGCAAGGGGAACTTGGTTCTCTTTTTATTGCGCGGATAGCCGGTAGGTGAAGACGGCGGGTTCGCAGGGGAGGGTGAGGAGGCCGGAGTGAAGTTTTATGTCGTGGGTGGCGGTTTTTGTGCGGGTTTCGTCGTGGGTGGTGACGCGCTTGGGCACGGGAAGTTTCCAGGGCAACTCGTGCCAGCGGATGGTGAGGTTGAATGGGGCCCAGCCGCCGGGTAAGGGTGTGACAATCAGCGCGTCGCCGTCGCGGGTGAGCCGTAGGCCGCCGGATGTGGTGACGGGCCCGAAATTGATGGGGGTGGCGGGTGGATTGACGCGGGCGGCGTATTGGGCCGCGTCGGCGGGGAATGACTCGCGATTCACCGCGCGCCCGTTGCAGTAGAACGCCTCGGGTGATAGGGCCCATTCGACGATGGTGCCGTTTTTGCGCTCGATGGCCGCTTCGACGCCGCCGGGCATGCGGGCGTAGAAACCGTATTGGGGGAGGATGTGGCCGTGGATGTCCCAGTCGCTGGGGCCGCGGTTGACCGATACTTCGCCGCCGTGGCTCCAAGTTATGTGCTGGCGGTGGATGTTGTCTTCGATAAATGAGACCCGGTCTATCTGTTGGAGCGCGAGCGCGCGGGCGAGGTCGTGCAGGAGCCAATATTTCCGGACGACGTCGCGTCCGAAGGTGTCGCTCACCATGGCAGGGTGGCCGGTGAGAACTTCGGTGGTGATGTAGTCGTCGCTGTACATTCCGTGAAGACGCCGGTCCAAACCCGCGGCATACCGGCTGCCGTATCCGGCGCCGTGGAGGATGAAGCGGTGGTGGTGGGCGGCGTCGAACCAGGGGATGCGTTGGGCGTCGTTGCAATGGACGCGCCACACAAAATAACGGGCGTTGCTCTCGGGGCGCGCGTCCACGCGCAGGTGATTGGTCTGGGCGCCATCGAGAAAACCGATAAGCTGGTCGTTGCCGCTTTCGGAAATGGTCGGCGCGTTATTGCCCAGGGTTTCGCGCACGTGGGCGAAGGTTTTCTGCCATTGCTGCTTGGTGTAGAACCGGTCGAAGAACGCGCCGTTGCGGGTCCAGAAGTCGTAAGGCGGGCGTGACGACCAAACGTCAATGAAGTAGGCGGTCGGGGCGAATTCGTGCTGGATGCGGGCCACGTTTTTTTCCATGAAGGGCCAGAATGCGTCGGCGCGGAATTTGCAGGATTGCGCTTGCGGGCCGGGATTGAACCAGGCTTCGTCGACCGTGCCGTCGGCTTTGAACGCCACCCGGTCGTAGGTGAACCCGGTGGCGTCGGGGTAGAAGTCAATGTAGTTGTCGTGGGGGGCAAAGAGGACACCATGCGCGCGGCAGGTCTCGATGAGACGTTTAAAATCCGTGGTTCCGCCGCGCCGGGGATTGGGGGGGAGGATATCGGGCAAGCGGTAGTCGTAGCCCCAGCGCTGCCAGTCGTGCCAGACCACCGCGGCGTCGGTCAATCCGTAGCGGAATGCGCGGGCGAGGCCTTCGGCCCCTTCGGCGAAACTGCGCCCGAACCACAGGTCGAACACGAAACGCCCGGCCAGGTTTTCGACGCCGGCGGCCGGGGGGCGGTTGTCGATGTCGCGCCACACTTTCACGCCGTCCCACACGTCGTGGGTGGGGATAAAGACGAGCGTGTGGTCGTGCGGGACATCGAGCGTGAACTCGTTGCGCGCGGGCCGCACGCGCAACAGGTCCGGAATCGCCGGTGTGCCGTATACCAGGCTACCGCCGCCCTCAAAATCGGCGCCGACATACGAGGTCGAGAGCCGGTGGCCTTCGTAGCCGGGTGTGAATACACGCGGACGCTCGATAACGTTGCCGTGGCCCGCATAGACGCGGAAAACGGGTTTGTTCCAGGGGCCGAGTGCCACTTTCTCGAGACGCGGCACGAGCCACGGCGCGGATGGCGGCGCGTTCTCGAGCGCCACATGAATCCGCATGGCTTCGCCTGCGTGCTCGCATACGAACACGACGTCGAACGTGTCATCTCCCAAGGCAAAGGCATGCCGCAAAGTAACCTGCTCCCGCTCTTTTTGGGTTTCGACGCTTCTCAGGCGCGCGGGGCCCTCGGGATCATGTAGGTCGATACCCAGCACCTTGACTTCGAAGCCTGTAAACGAGAACCGCGCGTCGTCCGCGCCGAACGCGAGCGTTCCATCCATGAGGCCGCGCTTGCCCTGCGTGACCGTGAACGGGAAAATGTTGGAACCTTTGCCGACGACTCCCTCGAACACGACCCCGGGCCGGGTCACTCGTGCTTGGGGGCGGGGCGGCCACTCGAAAACCGGCTCGCGGCGCGCTTCCGCGTAGGGCACGGCACTTTCAGGAAAGTCGGTGCGTAAGATCAAAATAGGATGCGCCTCGTACGACGCGCCCTTGTATTCAAACTCGGCGTAACCGTGGAAAGGATACAGCGCGTTGAAGGTGCCCTCGCCCGCGGTTGCGGAAAACGGCGCCAGGATAGTCTGTCGAGCATCGACGGTGAACGGCACGGGGACGGCAGGGTTTATGTGCCAGTCATCAATACCCTCGAGGCGCAACGTCCCGCTAATTGCCTCGTCGCCGGTGTTCTCAATCCACAGGGTCATGGGGATAGGCGTTTGCGGGAGCGTGACCCGGTCAGGTCCCTCGATCCACACCCGCAAAGGCCCCGCCGTGTCTTCGGGCGGATGAAACGCAAACGCCGCGCCGCCGCAGATAAAAACCAAGACGAAAGAGAGTGGCAAAGGTTGGTGAGAAAAGTAGGGTCTCATGGGGATTCCTTGTCGGTCCGAAATTCTGCAACCCTGGCGCGGAAGATAATCCGCCGCACGTCCCTATTGTCTGTTGTCCCAAGGTTTTAATCAAGGTTTTGAAGAACCCAGCGCAGAGCGGAGCCTCCTATCGGGCGGCGGGTTTTCGTGCCTCGAATTGGGCGCCGGTGTCGGACAGGCCCCCGCTGTTCAACTTGCTGGCTGAAAAAGAGCATTAGACGCGCGACGAATACGTGTTAAAGAGATATTTCTCCGCGACCTCCGTGCCTTTGCGGTAAATTCTTCTTAATCATTAATCAGAAAGAATGATTCCGTGACTTTCACTTCTCCCACGCGATCGAATAATCGCGGTCCTCGGGTTTCGGATGGCCGCCGGGACCATAGCCTTGAGCATCCGACACCGCCCGAAGGGGGACGAAGCTCTCGTCAATGCCGTCTTCGGCGACATCGTAGCGCATGAAGCCGAGCGCGGGATCGCCGTCTTTCCAGCGGTCCGCCCATTGCGCGAAGCACGTCGCCGGGCCGAGATCAAAGACTATCCCCTCGGCCACGTGACGTTTGCGGCAATGAACATGCCCGGACAAAAACAGCTCGGTCCCCGTCTCCCGCAGAATCTCGAGAATGCGGCTTCGGTGCGGCTCATCGAGCCCGAAATACCACGCGTGGTATTCCCCGCGCTTCGTCAGGTCCCAATTCGGCTCGTCGGGCGATTCGATGAACAGCGGATAATGACTCATCCAGACGTGGTGTTTGGCCCGCGGCGCGTTACGCTGCGCCTCCATCCACGTCCAAAACTCGGCTTCCTCGGGCAACCCTGAACCCGGCAACATCGACGTGAACGCCGAAAACCGCACGTTCTTGTGCACAAACGACCAACAGTGAGGCCCAAACAATCCGCAAAACCGTTGCAGCCGCTCCGACGACATGTTATTCGCGATATCGTCCCGGTTCTCGAACGCTCCTTGCCGGTCCGCATGCTTATTGCCGACGTCCATATTGCCCGGCGTGACGTAATACGGCATGGGCAACCCATCCAAATCGGCCTTGATCGCCTCGAGTTCGAAAAAATGCCCGTCCAGCCATGCGTCGCGCGTGAGGTCTCCGCCGATAAGCACGAGGTCCGGATTCAACTCGACGATCTGCTCGCGCGCCGTCCGCCAATTCTCGACCCACGCGGGCGCATACCGAAACGACTTCGGCGAACCCACCTGAATATCCGTCACAAACACAAACGACCAAGATTTCATAAGACCATGCCCCCCTCTCGTCTACATTACACGGAAAACGGAGACGGTAAAACTATTGAAAGGAGCAGTCCGTCCATCGCACACGCAAAACCAGCGGGACAGCGAAGCATGACTTTTCGAGTCACCCCTTGACTATGAAAATCGGTGCCGGGTTTCCCATGCCGGGTTCTGCCGCCCCTCCGGGGCTTGAGCCAGGGTGGAGATATGATCCCGGGGCGGCGGCACGCGCAAGCGCGCGCCTTGCCCCGGGCTATTCATATTCGACCCCTGTTCGGGGTCGTTGATGCCTTTCGATAATAACGACGCGGCCTGCGCGTGGTCTCCACTCCGGCAACGGAGGACGTTCGCGGTAGGAATGGCCCTTGCGGGCCACCCCCCGCACAAATCCCGGCGAGCGGAATTACCGCACCGGGCTCCTGCCTCGGGTAATGACGTTTCAGCTACTGCTGCACGTATCCGGTCGAGCGCATGTGGCAGGTCAACCTGGCCTTGAGTCCAGAACCTGGTTTGCTCGCCCGGATTCCCCTTGGCCAAACCCCTTCCCTCCAGGCGCTCCGCCGAGCCGGGTCTACCCTGCTCTTTGTTCGCGCCCTTCCGCGGTACTATGGGTTTGTCAGACTTCCCGCTGCCGTTCATCATGGCTGTACTTTCACTTTTGGCCACGCGGACCACGCGAACAGCGCGCGGCCAGCAGCGGGACCTCCCGGGTTCCGTGCAGAAAGCTTCAGTGCGTGCATGGGGTCTAC
>JAWODE010000360.1:0-6208 GCA_046483455.1 Candidatus Hydrogenedentota bacterium
CTGCCTCGAAAATTCACCGTTCCGGCAGCCCCATAGCCCCGCTAATCCCAAAAATCCACCATCCTGGGAGACCCGTCCGGAGCCCCGCAGGGGCGACAGGCTATAGCCCGGGGCAAGGCGCGCGCTTGCGCGTGCCGCCGCCCCGGGATCACCGTCCCACACCCCGCAAGCCCTGAAAGGGCGGCAGAAACCCCGCATAGGCACCTGGCACCCATTTTCATCGTCTACGGGTGAGCCAAGGGCTCATGTTCCGCTGCCTCGAAAATAATTCATCCGGTGTGGGACCGGCGCCCTCGCCGGTCAGTATCACAAGGAGCGCGGACGTACCCGTCCGCGGTGGTTCTATCGACGGGCAGGAATGCCCGTCCTCCTTTTGCCGGAGCGTGGTTGGCGGCATTTTTATGGTCTACGGCTGAGCCCCATGGCTCATGGTTCGCTACGGGTAAGCCGAAGGCTCGTGGTTCGTTGCCCCAAGCATTTTTCGAGGGCCCTCCCGCACAAGCGTAGGTGTGGGCCCCTGTGTCCGCCCTCATCGGACTTATTAACCGAGGGGCGACGAGGGGGGGGAACCACAGGGGATTGCCCCTATCCGCTGTGGTGTGGTTCTAGCAACGGCCAAAGGCCGTGCGTTGGCTGTCTCCCGACCGCACCACTCCTCCGACCGATAGGTCTCCAAAATCGCCATATCCGCCCGACTCGCGTGAAAGCGGGTCCCGTCAACGCGAGGGTGGTTTTTTCCAACCCGCCATTTGGTTTCTGCGCGTTGACCGCGGACGCCGAGTTTCGCTGGAGACCGCAAACGGTCGCCGGCACGAAAAAGGCGGCCGGTGAATGTGCCCGGATGGGCTATACTGGTTTTGGTCACAAGGGAGGGGATGAACCTGAAACGAGGATGAACGGTAGCTGCAAGTCCCTATGGTCCTTGGCGGGAAAGGGAACAAAGAATGAAGCTGCTCATCTCTATGCCCCGCATTGCGATGACGCTGGAGCGTAAGTTACGCTGGGACCCGTTGCGGGAGGAATCTATAAACGATGCTCACGTAAACCAGTTGCTGGACCGGGCGAAGCGTTTGCCCTGACCACTGAAGAAATGAAAAGCGGCGCAGGCTCGAAAACGGAAGGAACGCAACTATGGCAAACCAAAAAACAATCGCAACGATAGGATTCTCCGTCATTTTTCTTGTCAGTGGATGGAGCTTCGTTTCCAGCGCGGCCGAAGCGATTCCTGGCCAAGCACAAGAACTCATTGGGGATGATTTTTCGGCTTGGGCCGACGATACTGGGGAGTGGTTTATCGCGGGAAATGCCGTTATCGATCCCGCCAACTCGAAAAAGCTCAAGGCCATTCCCGGTTTGGGCGTAGCGGTGAACGGACCTACCGGCCGCACAAAACACCTCGTCAGCAAAGCGGAATACGGCGATGTGCGGGCCCATATCGAGTTTGTCGTGCCGCGCGAGTCGAATTCCGGCGTGTATTTTCAGGGACGCTACGAAATCCAGGTGCTTGACAGTTGGGGCGTGGCCGAGCCCGAGTATTCCGACTGCGGCGGCATCTACCAGCGCTGGGACGACAACCGCGAACCCAAGGGATACGAAGGTGTGCCGCCGCGTGTGAATGCCGCACACCCGCCGGGAATATGGCAGCGGTTCGACGTTATTTTTCGCGCGGCTCGGTTCGATGCCGACGGCAACAAGACTACCAACGCCCGGTTTGTCCGCGTCATCCACAACGGTCAGGTGGTGCATGACAACGAGGAGGTGCGAGGACCTACGCGCGCCAGCCTCTTCAACGACGAACAACCCTTGGGTCCGCTCATGCTGCAGGGCGACCACGGCCCCGTGGCTTATCGCAACGTCTGGATGCTGCCCATCGAAGGGAAGGATGTCCGCATGTTTCCGTTTTTCGCGATGGATACCGGTACCAAAGACGCCGAACGCGACACGCCTGAAAAGCAGGCGGCCATGCTTCACGAACTCGGCTATGACGGCAAGGACGTCTCCGGCATTGCCAACGTCGCGCCTATGCTGAGCGCTCTCGACGAACACGGCCTCCGGCTCTTTGGCGTCTATGAGGGCATCAGTATTGACCCCGGCGAATTCGACGTTTCCCAGTGGGAACCGGCCATGAAGGCGCTCGAGGGCCGCGAAACCGTGCTCTGGACGCCCCTGCTCAGCAAGAAATACGGGGTGTCCTCGTCGGAAGGCGATGCGGATGCCGTGAAAATCCTTCAAACCCTTGCCGACGCCGCCGCGCCTTACGGTCTGCGCATCGCCATCTATCCCCACACCGGTTTCTGGGTCGAACGGGTCGAAGATGCGGTGCGCGTTGCCCGGAAAGTACAGCGTCCCAACGTGGGCGCTACCTTCAACCTCTGCCACTGGCTCATGGTGGATGGAGAGAACCTCCGCCAACGGCTCGAGGATGCCGCGCCGCACCTGTTCATGGTCACCATCAACGGCGCGGACCCGGGCGACAATTGGAAGTCCTTGATCCAGACCTTGGACAAGGGTTCCTTTAACGTCAGCCGGGTGCTCGATGTTCTTCAGGACATCGGCTACCAAGGGCCCATCGGGCTCCAGGGCTATGGCATCGGCGGCGATGTGCGGGAAAATCTGTCGCACTCCATGAGTGCATGGCAAGAACTTTGCGGGTTGTAGGGAGGAATCATGTTTCGATGGATTTTGTGAACATGGTCCCCCCGCGAAACAGACCAAGTAAGGGGCTATCGCTCGGTCCTCCCGCCTGTGCCATACTAGTGCCGCGCATGGCCGTAAAGACAGCAGTGAGCAGGACATCTTTATGACATTACAGCGGAAAACGCTAATCATTATTGGCATAACGCTGTTGTGCCTACTGGCAGGCCAGTATCTGGTGGGCCGGTTTATTTTGCTGCGCGGGTTTGACAACTACGAAATGCTGCGGTCCCACCATGAGGCCGAAATGATCCGTCGCGCTTATCTGTCGCGCCTCGACCAGATCGATGTGTACCTGCAGCAACTTTCGGCGTGGGACGACATGGCCGCCTACGTCCAAAACCCGAGCGAGGAGTTCGAAAAATCCAATTTTGCCGATAGCGCATTTGATTCTTTGGGACTCAACGTTCTGGTGGTGCTTGATCCTGAAGGAAAGATTGTTTTTGCGCGCGGATACGACCTCCTCGAACGTCGCTCTCAGCCCGTCTCGGAGGCCTTTTTGGAGGCCATCGCATCCATTCCCCAATTGCGCGAGCACTCGTCGCCGGAATCCGCTCGGGCAGGGCTGGTCGCGTTGCCGGAAGACCCGATGCTTGTTGCGTCGCGGCCCATAGTATCGAGCGATTTTGAAGGGCCGGTTCGCGGCACTCTTATCCTCGGCCGGTATGCCGACGGGAAACTGGCTGCGCAAAGCGGTCAATTTCTCGAACGCAAAGTTATAGCCATGGATTGGGAGGATACGCCCCAACACCTCCGTGCGTCGCTCGGTGGCTCCTCAGGCATCCATACGCATCCCCTTACGGAAACGGTAATGGGCGCCTACGCGCGAGTCGACGATATCCGCGGTTCCCCCGTGCTGACACTGTACGCCGAATTGCCGCGCGAGGTGCATGCGGCGAAAGTCATTACCGGCCGGACGCTTCTGTCGTCGTTGCTCATTGCGGGTTTTGCCTTTGGCACGGTGGTCATTCTACTTCTTCGCTACTCCGTGCTCTCGCGCGTTGCCTCGCTCGAGAGCGAGGTGCGAGGCATTGCCGATTCCGGCGATGCCCGGCGGCGCGTCATCTTGAGGGGTAACGATGAACTCACTCGTCTGGCCGAATCCGTGAACAGTATGCTTGAAGCCCTGGAAGCATCCCGGGAGGCGCTGCGCCGCAGTGAAGAGACCTCTCGTGCCCTCATGAATGCGACCCTCGATTCGGCCTTCTTGGTGAAACGCGATGGCACGGTCATAGACGTAAACGACGCCGGCGCGCGTCGGCTGGGGATGAGCCGCGAGGAGATCACCGGGGCCAATTTCCGCGATCTCTTTCCCGAGGCGCTGGCGGACGCTCGCATGGCGAATATTGGCGAAGCGTTTGAGACCCGGCAAGCCGTGCGGTTCGAAGACCGCCGCGGCGACATGTTTCTTGACGTGACCCTCTATCCCATTGCAAATGTGGACGGCGAGGTCGAAAGACTCGCCATTTTCGCCCATGATATTTCCGAAATACGGCATGCTGAGCAGGCGCTACGCGAAAGCCGCGCCCGGTACCGCCAGCTTGTGCAAGGCGTGAACAGTGTCGTATTGCGATGGGACCCGGAAGGCCGAATCACGTTTATGAACGAGTACGGCCAGCGCTTTTTCGGATGGCGCTGGGAGGAACTGTCCGGCAAGCCGCTTGTCGGCACCATCGTACCCGAAACGGATAGTACCGGAAATGACTTGCGCCCCATGGTGGCCGATGTGTTGCGCCATCCCGAAAAGTACGTTACCCAAGAGAACGAAAATATCAAACGAGACGGCGAACGGGTTTGGATGTCCTGGAGCAACCGGCCTATTTTCGACGACGACGGCAATCTTGTTGAACTCCTTTCCATCGGGAACGACATTACGCGGCGCCGGCGCGCGGAACAATCGCTTCTTCACCGGGTGCAAATGGAGGAACTGGTCGCCTCGGTTTCCTCCCGGTTTTTGAGCATTGCTCCCGAAGGCCTTCCCGATGCCGTCCAGAATGTGCTCGGTTCCATGGCGCAGTTCGTGGGCGCCGACCGTGCTTACATCTATATCATGCGCGAGGACAAAGAGACTTTGGACATGGTCCATGAATGGCGTGCCCCGGGTATTCCTTCTTTCCAGATGGAGAACAGGGGATTGACGTCCGGCGCGTTTCCGTGGTTTGCGCGTACCGTTGTCTCGGAAGGCGTCGTATATATTCCCGATGTCGAGGCGTTGCCGGAGGAGGCCGCATCGGAGAAGGAAGTCCTGCATTCCCACGGCGTTCAAAGTCTCCTGGACGTGCCCATGCTTTGGCACGACGAGATTTTTGGGCTCCTCGGATTTAGTTCCGTAGAGCGGAAGGTCGCGTGGGCCGAAGACGATATCCGGCTGCTGAAGGTTGTCGGCGGCATTCTGGTCGCCGCCTTTCAACGCGCCCGCGCCGAAGACGAAGTCCGTCTTCAAAACCGGCGTCTCGAGGCATTGCTGCAATTGCAGGAGATGGGCGACGCCACGCCTCAGGTGATGATGGGCATGGTGCTCCAGAGCGCCGTCGAGCTGACGCGAAGCGAATTCGGAGTAACGGGACGTTTCGACCCTTCGACCGGGGCGTTTGTTGTCGAGCAACGCGCTTCCGCCAAAACAACGGAAGACAAGTCCATGGGGGCGCATATCGAGTCCGCACTCGCCTGCGAAGGACTCTGGGAAGCGTTGCAGCACACACATAAGCCGGTGGTAATGAAATCTGGGGAACTGCCGTCGCAATGCCGGGGCGTCCTCGATCGGTTTCTCGCGGTTCCCATTCTCGAGGGCGAACGTGTGACGTCGGTGGCGGCCGTTGCCAATAAAGCCTTCGAGTACGACGATACCGACGTGAGCCAGTTCCAACTTCTTATGACCGGTGCGTGGAATCAGATTAGGCGGAACGAAGCTACCGCGTGGATACAACATGAGGTCGACGAAATCGCTAACATCCAGCGTGCGTTGCTGCCGCGCGCTATGCCAACCGTTCAAGGCATGCGGGTCCGGGCGTTCTCATCCACGTTCGATCGCGCCGGCGGCGACTACTACGATGTGCTTCCTGTTGGGGCGTCGCCGGAAGATGACCTGAAGAACCATCCCTTGTGGCTTATCTTCATCGCGGACGCTTCTGGCCATGGCCCCTCGGCTGCGGTGGTGGTTGCAATGCTTTCGATCCTGCTTCGTGTCCGGTGCGAGCGGGCCGATTCGCCTGCCAGGCTTTTGGAATATCTGAACGAACACCTTCTGGAACGGACCTTCGGGCAATCGTTCATAACTGCGTTTCTTGGCATGATCGATTTGCGGTCCCGCACCCTGACGTATTCAAATGCGGGCCAGAATTTCCCCCTTATGCGTACTCCCGACGGTCCTATCGCGGAACTCCCGGGCACGGGTGACATCCCCCTGAGCGTTCGAAGTGGGTGGTCCTTTTCCGAGCAGCGCATCGAGATACCGTCACAGGCTGTCCTGTGGCTCTACACCGATGGCGTCGTCGAGACTTTGTCTATGGAAGGC